>CACYDC010000238.1 GCA_902773025.1 uncultured Ruminococcus sp. | reverse complement strand
GAGAGCAGTTTTTTCATGATGTTCCTCCTTCGTGAGTGTCAGTCATCTTCTTTTATTTCCATTTTTCTAAGCCTATGTTCAATTTTGAAGACTACCGATTTTTGATGACTCAGCCAAGCCTCGTCGTGTTCGAGCATATAGATACATCTTTCGGCCCCGTCCGGTTGCTTTTCAAAAACGATCTCACCGCCATATGTATGCTGCTGGCTCTTGCGGCCGAGCATGTATCCGAGCACAATCGCTGCGCTGACGAGGCTCAGAAGTTTGATTATCATTGTAACGTCCATGTTTCCTCCCCGAATTTTGTTCTGAACAGCGTATCTCAGCGCTTATTTTTCCTCTGGCGTATCTTCGGGCATTTCGCTTTTATTTGCCTCATCGTTTTCGGCTTTGGCCTTAGAGATCGTAGACTCCATAACCGAGAGGATAGCCTGTTCTTCTGCTTCAAGTGCTTTCCGCTTTTTCTGCGTATCTCTCCATTTCCTCGCTAATGCTTTTTCAACAGACATAGCCCCCCAGATAGAGAGCACAATACCCGCGCCCTGTATAATGCCTATTCTTCTCCCCTCAGCTTTTGCAGTCTCCTTTGTCACATTGACAATCTTTTCAAGCCCCTCTGCCATGCTCCCATTTCCTATCACCGCGAGCGCATGGGTAATGTCGGGAGCCGCCTTATCATTCATCTTCGTAATATTTGCGATCATTTCTCCAATTTTGGCCATTCGGTCTCTTTTCCTTTCTCCGACGTGTATGTCGGTCTTAGTCTCATTTTCGTTTACTGTCCCTTTTGTATCGTTAAGCAAGGCATATTGTATGTCTATTTCAGCTAATTGTCAATTGTCTATTTTGCAATATTTTCCCCAAAATTTTTTGTTGATTTTTCGGCAGAAATATGCGATAATCTTTTAAAGGAAAACTCGGGAGGTATCAATAGATGGGGGCATATAGGAAAAAAAGTACAGTATCATTGGCGGATACTGCGACCGTGGCTGGCGCAATAGCAACAAGCGTAATTCCAGTGGCAGCAAGTTCTTTTGCTGTTGCAAATACAGTCATGGCTTTACTTCGAAAATATAATTCTCTACCGGTAAATAAAAATATCGCTCCAGTCAATTCTGTGAGCGATACTTGGAAAAGCAGACCTAAGGCAAATCTGGTCAAGTGGCTTATGAAAGAGTCTGGTACAAGTCTTGAGACTGTTGCCGCACATATTGGATGTTCTGTGAGTTATCTTAACAACAAATTGACACGGGAGTCATTTTCTTTTGAAGATCTCCTTTTGGCAGCTTATGCGTGTGGATATACATTTGCCTTAATAAAAAATGATGTAGAGCTTGAAAACTCTGCCCTGCATCGAGTTGATCTCTTAGAACATTTTAATAACGATCCTGACGTTCTAAAACGTATAAATATTATTGAGGAAAAGACACAGAAAGTCAAACGTGAGGAATATGAAAAAAAGAAGGCCGAACTGGATCGTTTGAGAAAAGAATACGGGTTTGAGGATTAGCAAACTATAAATCTTCTTGATAGCAAATAGTCTTATTACAGTCCCTGTAAAATTTGATTATATTCACAGACAGCTCTTGCAGTTATACGAAGATGAGCGTATACTTTAAACACAACTTTTAAGGAGGCACGATAAATGGGAAGATTCTATTTATATGGTGACGCACTTAGACCCTCAGATTCATATTTAGCCGAGCACCCTTTAGAGTTTGACGAATATGATGACGAGCATGAAGACTACGACATTGAAGATGATACTGAAGCTTATACAATGGCTCGAGTTTGTGAAGAATGTGGCGAGATTTTTCATTTGGATGACCTTAACGATATTTACGAGAACTACTGCAAACAGTATTGTGTAAATCCAGAAGGTCTATTCTTGTACCATACCGATGGCGGCCTATGCCAGCACTGTGTCGCTTATAATAAAGCTGATTTAGAAGCACATGATGGACTCACTGTGGTTCAAGCAGCTAATGAATATTTTGCTAACGATCAAGACGAGGACTACATGCACGGCTACGATAAAGAAGATCTCGAATACGCTTACTATAATCAATACTGAGGCAAAAAGAAAGGCACCTGTAAAAGGTGTCTTTCAGCTTTTACAGAAGAATCTCGATGCTTTAAAATAACCCGTCCATATTTCTTGCAAAGCCGCCTTACTCGCCGTCTGCTTCGACGCTGCCGAGCTCGGTGTAGATCATGCCGTTCCGGCCGCGGTC
>CACYDC010000237.1 GCA_902773025.1 uncultured Ruminococcus sp. | reverse complement strand
CCGCCGCGAATACGACTGCCCGGCCACCGGGCTGTAAGCTTTTGCAGAGCAAAAGCTTTAAATGGTAGTGTGGCAGGAACCCCCGGCGAGGGTTCCTGAACCTCCTGCGCTTTTTGAAGTAAAAAGGTTTCGCACTCTGCGGAGTGCGACCAGGGGCTCCGCCCCATGGACTCCGCGGCCTTTGAAAAGGCCGGCGAAACTTTTGTGTTTTGTCACGAGATTAGAACTTTTGTGTTTTGTTACGAGAATAGTCTATTATAAATTTCCAAAATTAGCGGGTGCAGGGGCCGCTCGCCCCTGCCGAGGTCCGGGCGAGTAGCCCGGCGGGGTTTGGGGGCGCGGGTGTCCGGTGGACACCGCTGCGCAGCAGCAGCGCCGACCGAGCCGGCAGGCGAGACCCAGAGCCCCAATAAAGGCACGCCGGGTCCCAACAAAGAAGATGGTGAAAGAGAGGTAATACCTATGAGAAATATCAAGGTGGCAGCTGTTCAGATGACAATGACTGACAATGTAGAAGAAAATATAAAGAATGCAGAAAAGCTCGTCAGGATAGCTGCGGCAGACGGAGCAAAGATCATTCTTTTGCCGGAATTGTTTGAAAATTTGTATTTCTGTCAGGAAAGAAACTACGATTACTATAAGCTTGCCAGAGAAACAGAGGAAAATGACGCTGTGCGCCGTTTTTCTGAGGTGGCAAAGGAGCTTGACGTTGTTATTCCTGTGAGTTTTTATGAAAAGCATATAAACTCTGTATATAATACTGTCGCAGTGATAGATGCCGATGGTAAAATTCTTGGAACATACAGAAAATCTCATATACCCGATGATCATTTCTATCAGGAAAAATTCTATTTTACTCCCGGAGATACAGGTTTTAAAGTATGGGATACTAAATACGGTAAAATAGGTGTTGGGATATGCTGGGATCAATGGTTTCCGGAAGCAGCAAGGTGTATGGCTTTAATGGGAGCTGAATTGCTTTTGTATCCTACTGCGATCGGCAGCGAACCTATATTGAGTGTCGACAGTATGCCGCATTGGAGAAGATGTATGCAGGGCCACAGCGCAGCAAATATTATTCCTGTGATGGCAGCAAACAGAGTGGGTACGGAAGCTGTTGTGCCGGATAATGCAAATAACAACCAGTGCTCTTCACTATGCTTTTACGGATCTTCTTTTATAACAAATGAAACAGGAGAAATTGTTGAAAGTGCCGACAGAGAAAGCGAATGTGTCATAACGGCAGAGTTTGATCTTGATGCTATACATGAAATGCGCTTCAGCTGGGGATTATTCAGAGATCGCCGTCCCGAATTGTATACACCTATTACCGATAAGGGTTGAATGGGGTGCTGCAATGAAACAGATGCCTAAGATCAATTATCAGCTGCAATTGGACAAAACTCTTGAAAAAATTACGGGATCAGGAATAAGGCCTTCACTGCTGCTTCATAGCTGTTGTGCGCCATGCAGCAGCTATGTTCTGGAATATCTGACACAATATTTTGATATAACCGTATTTTATTATAATCCGAATATATCTCCGGAAAATGAATATATTCATCGTGTCAATGAAATACGCAGACTGATAGGAGAAATGTGTCCGCAGGTGCATTTTATCGAAGGAAAATATGAGCCTGAAAGATTCTATGAAATGGCAAAAGGACTTGAAAATGAACCTGAAAGAGGTAAGCGGTGCCATAAATGCTACAGGCTAAGAATTGAAGAAAGCGCGTGCGCCGCAAAGGAGCTTGGCAGCGACTATTTTACTACAACATTGTCTATATCACCTCAGAAAGATTCGGGGGTGCTTAATGAAATAGGCAGAAGCGTGAGCGAAAAGTATGGTGTCCCCTATCTTTTTTCAGATTTCAAAAAAAGAGGCGGATATAAAAGATCAATTGAATTATCTGCTCAGTTCGGACTATACAGACAGAATTTCTGCGGATGTGTTTTTTCTCGTCCAAAACCGGAATAGAAATTTATGATCAGAAGGGAGTTACGCTTATGAAAAAAATAGTGATTGCCGCGGCCGTTATGATAATTCCCGCATTGTTATGCGGCTGTAATGAATATGAGGAAGCAAAAAATGATCTAACCAGTGCAATCAACAGTACAATAGGGGAAACAGAAGATGCAAAGGGTCTGTATGACGAACAGAAAAGCGAAGTGAGTGATGTTCAGAGTGAGCTTAACAGCGCTCTCAACAGTACGATGAGTGAAGCGGGAGATGCCAAAGGACTATATGACGAACAGAAAAGCGAATTAAACGATGTTCAGAGTGAGCTTAACAGCGCTCTCAACAGTACGATCGGTGAAACCGGAGATATCAATCAATTCTACAACGAACAAAAAAGTGACTTAGATAATATTTATAATGATTTTACAAACTGAAAAACAAAATCCCGGAGCACAAAACTCCGGGGTAAAATTCTGTCTGTATTTATTATTTGCTCATTATATCGCTGAACTTCTTTTCAAGTCCATCAGCATCAAGACCGAATTCTGCAAGAAGCCCTACAGCCGGGCCGCTGTGTCCGTATGTATCCTCTACACCAACTCTATATACAGGAACAGGACAATTTTCTGCCGTTACAGCTGCAACAGCTTCACCAAGTCCTCCTATAATATTATGCTCCTCAACAGTAATGATCTTACCTGTTTCTTTTGCTGCTTTAATGATGATATCCTTATCTATAGGCTTAATGGTATGCATATTAATAAGACGCACACTTTTGCCCTTTTCCTTAAGCGCACGCACTGCCTTAAGTGCTTCGTAAACAACAAGACCGGTTGCAATAACTGTAACGTCATTACCCTCCTCAAGAGTAATACCCTTGCCAATTTCAAAGCTGTAATTATCGGGATCGTTAAAGCTGTCAATAGCAAGTCTTCCGAGTCTGATGTAAACAGGTCCGTTATATGCATATGCAGCCTTTGTTGCTTCAATCATTTCATAATGATCTGCCGGGTTAAGTATTACCATTCCCGGGATAGTTCTCATAAGAGCAAGATCCTCACAGCACTGATGTGTTGCACCGTCTTCACCTACTGAGATACCTGCATGTGATCCAGCAATTTTTACATTGAGATGAGGATATCCAACGGAATTACGTACCTGCTCATATGCTCTTCCGGTTGCGAACATAGCAAATGATGCTGCAAACGGAACCTTTCCTGCTGCTGCAAGTCCTGCAGCAACACCGATCATATTTCCTTCTGCAATTCCGCAGTCAAAGAAACGATCAGGATAACTCTTTTTGAAAATGTCTGTCTTAGTGGCAGCCGCAAGGTCTGCGTCAAGCACTACAATATCGTCATGATCTTTTGCAAGCTCGCAAAGAGCCATGCCAAAGCTTTCTCTGGTTGCAATTTTTTTACTCTCTGCCATGATTACGCCTCCATTGCTTTGAGCTGTGCATTAAGCTCGTCGATTGCTGTCTTGTACTGTTCAGCGTTAGGAGCTTTTCCGTGCCAGCCTACCTGATTTTCCATAAACGAAACGCCCTTACCCTTTACGGTATTGGCTATTATTGCTACTGGCTTGCCTTTTACGGTTTTAGCTTTTTCAAGTGCGGATTCAATCTGTTCAAAATCGTGACCGTCTATTGTAATTACCTCAAAGCCAAAGGATGTGAACTTTTTATCCAACTCTGAAAGACCGGCAACATCTGCCACTGTTCCGTCAATCTGAAGCCCGTTGAAATCTACGATTGCTACAAGATTGTCAAGTTTGTTATGAGCTGCAAACATAGCTGCTTCCCATACCTGACCTTCCTCACATTCACCATCCCCGAGCATAGCATATACGCGGTAATCATCACCGCTGAGCTTGGCTGCAAGGGCCATTCCGCAAGCTGCGGATATACCCTGTCCCAATGAACCTGAGCTCATATCAATACCCGGTGTTCCTTTCATATCAGGATGTCCCTGAAGCATTGCGCCGATATGACGAAGAACCTTTATTTCCTCTGTTGAAAAATATCCCTTTAATGCAAGTACAGCATAAAGCGCAGGACAGCAGTGTCCCTTTGAAAGTACAAAGCGGTCGCGCTTGGGATCCTTCGGGTTTTTCGGATCAACATTCATTTCTTTGAAATAGAGGTATGTCATAATATCCGCTGCGGAAAGTGATCCGCCCGGATGACCTGACTTTGCGTTGAACACGCCTTCAATGGTCCATATTCTGACATTGCAGGCTGTTTTTTTCAGTTCTAAAAGCTCTGATTTATCCATTATGTTGCTTCTCCTCCGATTCTGATCAATTTATACATCACTATTATACCATAGAGGAAATATATTTTATTTCCTTATTGGAATTATAATGGCGTAGCATACATTATTTATTTACGTTTTGTTTTTTCTTATTTAAGTCAAGCGGAGTATCCAGTGTATCAGCAAAATCCTTTGTTTTATCCTTTTTTGTTGATGACATATCGATTTTCTTTGCAGCTCTGATTGCCTTGAATGCTTCAGCGGATGGGGATGGTGTATTATCTGCAAACTCATTCAGATCTGCATATTCTTCATTATTTTCAACAGGTACTTCGTTATTTGTTTTTTCTTTATTATCATGCGGATCATTTTCGTTTGTCGATTTTTCTTCATCATGTGATAATTCGCGTTTTTTTGCTTTAATATTGTATATTATGATCGCTGTAATTATTCCTGCTCCCACAAGGATAAGTGCAATTCCTGCTATCAGATAGATCCATGCATCGTTTTTTTCATCTTTACTATTTTTTATGGTATCAAAATCCCCTGCATTATTATCATCAATTGCGGTTTCTTTAGGTGTAACAGTGCTTGTTTTCGTAGTCTGAGATGTTTTTGGAGTAACGCTTTCCTGAAACTTCTTCCAATCCTCAGATGTCAGCACGGAGGATTCTATTGATGATTCAATTTCTGATGAGGAAAGACTTTGCAAAGAGGGTTCATCCATTGATTCAAAAGATGTTTCTTCCGGTTCCGTATCTGTAAAAAAGCTTGTTTCCTCGTAGTATATGTTGCTTTCGCCGTCGTAATAGTATGATTCGGTGTAAGAATATTCTTCGTAGTAAGAGGATTCAGCATAATATGGATCCTCTGATTCATAGGAAGGTTCTTCATAATACTCATATTCTGAAGATTCTTCGTTGCTGTAATAATCAGAATATGAAGATTCTTCTGTATAAGAATCATTATCATATGAAGATTCATCAGAACTTTCATTATAGGAAATTTCGTCATCATCTGTATAGTATGATGATTCGTACGAGGGTTCTTCAGGCTCTTCCATAACGGAAGCTTCCTCACTGTTTTCCTGAGAGTCCTGTTCTTCTGTACTATATGAAGATTCAGGTTCGTCATTATCATCAGGTTCTGCATATACGGTACTTGTTGAAATTACTACTGAAAGCATGACGCTTAATAATATTGCAGAAACTGAGTTTCGATTAAATTTCATATAAATTATCCTTTCGGACTTAATATTATTAACCGTGTATATGATATCATAAAACTACAGGTTTTTACAAGAAAAAGTTTATTTTTCTGCAATTTTACAATATACCATAGACTTATATGTAATTAAATGTTTATATTAACTATTTTCTTGTCAGACATAGACCGGACAAGCATTAAAAGCTTTGCTTTGCGGTTATAAATCCGGATGTGGCAGATAAAAATAGAGTATCAGAAATAAATATTACAGTTTCCGATCAGAATTACATAAAAGGGTTCCAAGCAGTCCCTCAAAGCATAATCCGTCTTGGGAAGGTAATTGTTGTTCATCTGAAAGGAGAATTGATTCTGACACAAATTTTGCTGCCTTGACAACAGATTTTTCCAGCGAATCGCCATTTACTGCATCTGCTGCAATAACCGAAGCAAATACATCACCAGTTCCTGCTCTGCCGTTTCCGAATGCAGGTGATGATAATAATTTATATGATCCGTCCTGTTTAAAAATAAAGTTTCCTATACTGCTGCTATTGCTGCCGTTTCTTATACCGGTTATTACAATATTCTTGCTCCCGATGGAGATCAGCTTATGTGCTATTGAAAGAAGAGTTTTCTCATCCGGATATTCGTTGTAAGATGTTCCGGTCAATATGCAGGCTTCGGTTATGTTAGGTGTAAGTATATCGGCTACGGCTGCAAGCTGCCTTAGCTTTTTGCAAAGCTCTCTTGTAAGAGTTGCATATATTCGTCCGTTATCTCCCATTACCGGATCTATAATTATTATTGTTTCCGGAAGTGAAAATTTCTTTATAAATTCCTCAACAATTTCTACCTGTCTTTCTGAGCCTAAGAATCCCGAATATATTCCATTAAATTTAAGTCCAAGCTTTTCCCATTTGCTGTAATATAGCCTCATTTTATCTGTATAATCATCAAAAAAATAATCATTGTAGCCTGTATGATTTGAAAATATTGCTGTAGGTACAGGACAGCATTGTATTCCGGATGCTGATATTATCGGAATTGATACGGTTAGCGAACATCTCCCGTATCCGGAAAAGTCATTTATTACTGCTATCTTTTTTTGCTTATTCATTTTTTAAACATCACCATTATCTATTATATTTTCTTTACAAGCTATATTTCATTTTTCCTTATATACTATAGTATATCATTAATTTTATGTCAAATACTTTTTATGAAAAAATATATAAAATAATATTGACAATATCAGTCTTTTATGATATCATATTAAAGCAGTCAGTTAGCGCTGTTTTTGTTAATATTTGGTCCGGTAGTTCAGCTGGTTAGAACGCTAGCCTGTCACGCTAGAGGTCGACGGTTCGATCCCGTTCCGGATCGCCAATTGGCTCTCTGTATAGAGAGCCAATATGTTATGCTGGTATAGCTCAGTAGGCAGAGCGCATCCTTGGTAAGGATGAGGTCACCAGTTCGAATCTGGTTAT
>CACYDC010000236.1 GCA_902773025.1 uncultured Ruminococcus sp. | reverse complement strand
TCAATAAATATCAACGGCTACGATACTTATTGTATCGAGCAAAAAGATGGTCATGGCTCTTTTATGCTCATTGCCATTCCGTCAAATGCAGGGAAAGATATTTCTGATTTTTGTGGCTCGTTCGTTGAAGGACACTGTATTAAAGAAATAGACTACTGCATAAAAGACAATGATAGGTTTATTAAAGCCTATTATTAATTACAGGAACTATACTCTACATTAAGACAATCGCTTTTCTCCTCGGCGTTGCTTTCGTCACCGTTGAATAGCTTTCTGAATTTCCAGCCATCAGAAGCCGGGAGGTTAACGATTGTCTTTTTCTTATGGGGCTTACCATTGATTTCGAGAATATTATTGTCGAAATCAATGTGAATTGAGCGGATTTCCGTTCTTCTCACCTCGCTTTTTCTTGCGTTTCCGCTGCGTAGCTTGCTTTCCTTAGCTAAATCATGCAAAAGCTCATTTTTATCTTCACTCGTTATCATCTTTTTCACCTTCTTTCCTGATCTAGGGCGTTATGCGGTCTTCTTAACTTGCTCCTGCTCAATAATCGGAATAATTCCTTCTGCTTTGAGCAGTTCATAGATAAACAGCCTGCCTTTCTGCGTCCACTTTGTTTCCATGGTTACATCAGGTGTGCCGTCTTTTCGTATGATGTCGATTGTCTTAGAGTGAGTGTAGCCTTTGTCATGATACTTAGCATAAAGGAACCACTGTCCGCTCTGCTTGTACTGCACGTGTAATCCTTCCAGAATCTTGTTCATCTTGCGTCCACTCATGCCGTAGTCTTTGGCAATCTGAGTAATAGTCACAAGTCCTTTATTACTCAAAATTCTGTCTGTGTAATCTGCTCTCGGCTTAAGCTCACCGATTATCTGCTTCTGCTGTGCGTTCTCGGTTTCAAGAAGCGTTCTCTTCTCTCGCTCCTCTTTAAGAGCCGTTGCGATCTGAATAAGGTAATCAGGATTGAGAATAGCTTCTTCAAGCGTCTTCTCTGTCATGTACGCACCGTGCTTGCGGATAGATGGGAGTATCTCCGAGGTTACCCATTTGCGAAAAGGCTTAGCCTGCGGCTTGTCGCTTCTGAGAATAACGCTGTACAGACCGCTTTCGTTGATACAAACCATTTCAATGGTCTTATCTTTGCTCTGTGGGTGGGGTAACTCAAATCTACCCACCTCATCAGATTCAAGTCTGTTAGGAATATCTTTGTGGTTTTGGATATCCAAAACGGCACATACGTCTTTAAGCACAAACCACGGGGTGCCGTTGATGGTGATTGTTCGGATTGCTCCAAAGGTGTCGTTGGTAAATGTTGTTAGGTTGTTGGTCAATTAGGGTTCCTCCTTGTCTTTAGATTGTAAGACTTGCGTTTTCGCAAGTGTTTATGCAAAAAAAATATCGTTCATCTCTTCCAGAGAAAAATGCAGATATTCCCTAAGCATAGCTATCTCGTTTCGGGTAAAGTCGGTTTCAGAGTTCATTTTTCTGTATAAAGTAGAACTGTTGATACCCAATTTCTCTGCGATATCCTGCACGGAAAAGCCGTTTTCGATAATCTTTGCACTAAGCTTATTTTTATTGAACACCGAACCACCTCTCTTTCTTGCGTTTCCGCAAGTTTATAATACCATATATTTTTATTATTGTCAATGCGTTTTTGCAATATTTTTTGAAAATTTTTAGATTTTACTTGCATTTATGCAAATTATAGTTTATAATTGTATAAAAAGTGAGGTGATCCAATGTCTGCAATAAACAATTTGTTAAAAGACAAAAGAAAAGCAAAAGGCTTAACTCAAAAAGAAGTTGCTGAAGCTGTTGGTGTAAGCGAAGGAACTGTTTCTCGTTGGGAATCCGGAGAAATTGCAAATATGGGGAGATCAAAAATCTACGCCCTCTCCAAAATACTTGGATTAACTCCTGCTGAGGTAATGGGTATATCAGAAGATAAAACAAAGTCTATTCCCTCAAACCTTATCTCGCTCAACACCGTTACTTATATTCCTCTCGTCGGAAACATTGCTTGTGGTACTCCTATTCTTGCAGAACAGAATATTGAGTGCAAAATATTACTTCCCGATATGGTAAAAGCCGATTTTGCTCTTCGCTGTAAGGGCGATAGTATGATAAATGCTGGCATTGAAGATGGTGATATTGCCTTTATTCGTTCACAAAAAATGGTAGAAAACGGTGAAATTGCAGCCGTACAAATTAGTAATTTTGATACCGAAGCGACGCTTAAAAAGGTATACATAACTAATACGTCTATTACGCTTGTTGCACAAAATCCGGAATTTGAACCGTTGACTTTCACTGGAAATGAGATGAATCGTGTTGAAATTGTCGGTAAATGCGTTGCTGTACTGAAAGATTTTGAATCATAAGAAATAAAAACAGCCGTTCAAGAATGGCGGTTCCTGAACGGCTTAAAGATAATTTAAAATATAGCTTGACTTATGTAGCTACATATGTTATAATAGTTACAGTGATAGAGAAATCACTAATAACGGGGCAAGACGGGAAAGGAGATTTTTATGGAGTTTATGACAGATAAACAAATGAATTTAATCATCAAAATGATTCTTGAAATTCTTGAAGGCTGTAAAGACCTAAATGAAGCAAAAGAAAAAATTAAATCACTTCTTGAAAATTAAATAACAAGTAAAAACAGTGGGCGGAACTTGCCGCCGCCCACAAATTATTTTTCTAACAAGGATTTTACAATGAACCAAAATAATACTAAAAAAATGGGCAGACCTACCGAAGCGCCTAAAACTCACGTTGCCAGATTAAGGCTAAGTGATACCGAAAAGGAATTACTTGACAAATGCTGTAAACTTTCTGATATGACCATTACCGAAGTACTAAAAATGGGAATATCTATGGTTTACGATAAGTACAGCAATCAATAAAAAAACCGTCCTGCTCCGCTACCAACAGAACAGGACGGCAGACCACACAGCGAATGTGCAGTACAATGATAAAAATTTAATCGACGATATTAATATTGTACCACACTCGCTTGCAAAAGTCAAGCCTTTTATAGGCTCGGATTTTTGCACCCTATTTTTTGATGTGAATTATTTTCACAATATATAGAGGAGGTACAATATCATGAAAAAATGTATTAACAGACGTTGCAGCAAACAG
>CACYDC010000235.1 GCA_902773025.1 uncultured Ruminococcus sp. | reverse complement strand
GGACGCTATCTATCTTCCCAGAAAAATACTGCTTGAACACGTCCCCTGCATATCGCTGCCCAAGATAGGTAAGTTGCGTGTAGTAATAGTTTCCACCGCCGCTCTGTCCTTTTTTCTTATTTCCATTGCGGATTGCGTCACCGTAAAAAAACTCCTTAAGGTCGTTGTATTCCGCTGGGGTCATCTTTCCCATCTTGTAAAGCTTATACATAATGACTTCTTTGCTGACAGAATACAGCGTTGCAAGTTCCTCAATGCGATTCTCATTTAATGACTTCATTTTGAGTTCCTGCTTAAAATCATCCATAGGAACTAGAAATGCATTGGCGAAGGTATCACACGCTCTTTCAATCTCTGTCTGCTGTGCATTCAGCGCAACATAGTAATCATCCCGAATAATCTCAGCACCGCTTGTATCGGAAATCAAGTGGTATAGTTCATGGAAGAGCGTGAAAATCTGTCTCGCAAATGACATAGAGTTATTGATAACGATCACGGGAAAATGGTCATCATTCAAACAGATTCCAGATATGCGATTATCCCTAAAGGCGTCCTTGAAAACATAAATACCCAAATCATAAAACTTCTCTCGGAATATTTCAAAAACGACCTTTGTGCTTTTTCTGGCCTTTTGTGTAGAAATAGGAAATTCCAACTGCATTCTGAAAAAGCCACAAAGCTGATCTATGTCCTTGGGGAAACTGCTTCTTTGCGCAATGATGCTTTCCTTGCTTCCATAGAGTTCTTCCAGACTAAGTTGATAGGCCTTTGCCTTTTCGAACTGAATGATGACATTTTTGCTAAATGAATAAACAATCTCATCAGAAAGCGTTCGTAGATCGCCCTTGATCGAAGGAAGCTGCGGCGGCTCAGGGAAAAAGAAAACAGCACTCGGCTTACGGAATACATCACTGATTTTTTTTAGCTTTGCATATGTCGGATGCTCTGTTCCGTTTTCCCAATTCATATAACGAGATATATCGACGCCAATAGCCTGTGCAGCCTCATCAGGCGACATATTATAGAACTCACGTGCCCAGCGAATGATATCGCCATTCACACCGCTCAGTGTCTCAGCCAACAGGCTCGCCTCCTTTTAGGTGAATCAATTTCTTCATGGTATAAAACTTATAATGCGAAACTAAGGTGGAAAAGCTCATTAATTGACTTTTGGATTTCGACGTCCTGAACCCCATAATGCTTAAGCTGCATCGCATAAACAACATACTCTAAATAGATCAAATCAAGCAAAGACAAACCAATAAAATCCTTATCCAAATCACCATGCGCAAAATGATTACGTTGGTCTGCAATCCGCTGCCCCATTTCTGTATACTTTAACTCTTGTCCATTAATCCGATATAGATGATTGCCAAATTCGCCAATTATTCCAGTAAAATCCGTACCCATCTGAATGATCTCGGTCTTTAATGAATCTGACTTGACAAGCTTTTTCAAACGCTTATATATCTTCCTTTGTCTTCCGCTGGTTTCGTTAATATGTTTTTGCATGCATTCGGATACTGCTTCTTCTGCCTCGATTGTCGCTTCCGATTTTTTTACCCCATCGGGATATAATCTATGAAACTCCCATTCAAATGCAGCCGTTATCATGACAAATCGCGCTGCATTGATATACCGTCCCGATTGATATGTTTCTGGTAAATGTCTGAGATAGAGATTATCATCCGCAATATCTGATAAGATATCACCTTCATGACCAGATATGTGTACCTGTTTTATATAACGACCCTTTTTTAAAGTGTCAGATTCTGTCTCGCCGTCTTGTCCCAGCAAATACATCGTTGCAAACGTCTCATGCTTTCCACCTTTAAGCGGGGCAGCAAGCTCAACCTTGGGAATAAACACATTTTTGCGGTAACATAGGAATCTGACGAACTCTCGCGCGATCCACCACAATCTATAGATAAATTGATAATCTTCTATAGCGTCAAACTCAAACATCAGGGATGAATCTAATCGCAACGGTGGTTCATGTATCTTAGTACTGACAGCTCTGGATATTCCCAAATAGGCTTTTATCTCCTTACCATCAACAATAAAAACCTGTTTTTCTGTAGTAGTTACATCAAAATCCTGCGTACTAACCGTAACAATACCCTTATTTTGAAATTCATCTGCAGGTAGTGTCAGCGTAATTGCTTGGTTAACTGGATGAATATAGTTTATTTCAGGGCAAGAAAAAGATACTCTATCAATCGAATCTCTATCATACTTACAGATGACATATGCTGCTAAAGGGATGCGAACCACCGTATTGTAAAGCCCCAAAGTTGCACCTTGCTTAGGAAGAAATATGATTCTATGTCGTGTCTCATTGCATTCGCCAATTAAGAAATCTACTCCCACAGGTACAGAGTCACCCCATGTATATGCACCGTTTCCTAGCGGCTTTCTCCCCCATTCCCCTTCTATTTCATGTTCTTTATCCTTTGGGGGAATCAAACGCAGTTCACTCCTATCAAAAGCAAATGTAAAGTTAATATCTTTGTACAAAACTGTTCCAGTATAAAGATCAAGCTCCTCTGCCATAAAATGCTCCTTACAGTACCTATCTTAGCAGTTCCTCTTCGCTTTCGTCAGTGGGTTCGTTAATGCCCAGTTCGCCTCGTAAGGCGCGGGCGAAATTAGCCATGTCCGTATCGCAAAAGATAAAAAGATATCTTAATAAAAGGTGCGTTGAGCCATATCCGAGTGAACAACTGGAATATGTAGCCCATACTTTTCTACTACACTATATATAACATCCTCAAACCACTTCGGCGTATATGGGGAGATGAACAAGCAATCCATCAAAGAGTTAATATTGATTGTAATAGATAGTCCTCTTGTTGATGTAGAATGATCTTCTATAATAGCGCGCACTTCTCGCTCATGTTCAAAAGAATTTCGTTTATACCAATATGCTCCATTTATTGATGCAAATCTTTTATTGAAGTCTACGTATTTTACCTTCCCAATTTTGACGCTAGGATTCCGATCTAACGCTTCATACAAACGAGCTGCTGTAATTTGAATAGCAACTGCGTTCTTTGTATTTACTGAATACAGCTTCCACATAGCCTCAGATTCAAAAGGATTACAATGCCAGCAACTAATAAAATATGTCTCCTTTGCCCATCGCCATCTTGATTCAAATCTGTCAGAAGCCTCTGTGCCTCTTTTTCAATATGATCTGGTGCAAGGATTTCTTGGGTTGCACCCGGACCAGTTCTGATCGCTTCCCGCAAAAAAATCCAAATAGAAGCTATCCCATTCCTCTTTCCTCTCAACTACCCCTTTCGCACCCTCGAATGGATCTTCGAAAGAATCAGCTGATGCAAAGTACAGTTTTCCAGTCGAAATCAGATGGATGAATTTCCCTAAGTCCATATACCGCTATAGCTTATTAGTTGGATTTGGCTTTTCGTATTGATCTTTCATCCAGTTTTAACGCACAACAGTTTCCGATAATAAGGGAGCACAGGTATCACATAACACCGCTGGTATTTGATTGGGAAGATAACCCAAGTGCGTACATATTCCATCTACGAATAATCTACCACAGTTTGTGCAGCAATTCTTGTGTTCGTTATAGAAAATGTCCAACTCTCTTAAATAACGATGCGTCATTTCTTGCATATGATTTCTCCTTACAGTACCCTTTTCAGCAGTTCCTCCAAGCATCCGTCGGTGGCATTATTTTCCCCAACTCTCCACGGAAAACACGGGCAAAGATGGATTTCTTCAAGGCGTCTATTTGGTCAACAACCTGTTCGGCAGTTTCTTTTGCTTGCTTCTCCTTTTCGATCAACGAATCCAATAAACTAACTATCTCTTTTTGTTCTTTGTTAATTGGCAAGTAAATAGGAATGGCCTTAATTTGCTTCTGATTGATGCTAACTTGGTTAACCGCCATATTAATTCGTCGAATTGCATGTGCTTTGTACTCAGCAGACCTCGAATACCAAAAAAATTCTGGGATGCATCGATCATTCAAACGAATCCTAAGCAGTTTCATTCCGTGCATAAGAGGCAAAACTTTCATGAATACCACGGTTGCGCAGGTCATTCAGGATAGACAGCCAGAGCTTTGCGCTCTCATTATCGTCAACATACATGCACAGGACATCTTTCCTGCCGGACATGTCGATTCAGATTGCGACATATACAACTCTTTTTACGATCCTGCCTTCGCTACGGACATGGTAGTGGATGGCGTCCATATATACGACAGCATAGACCTCCTCCAGCGGTCGCTCCTGCCATTCTCTGACAAGAGGCTTGATCCGGTCCGTGATGCGGCTGATGGTGCTGTTTGAGATATTTACACCGTAAAGCTTCTTCATGTGGCTTTCAATACCGCCGATCGTCATGCCTTTGGCGTAAATGGAGATAATCTTGTCCTCCATGTCTTTCGTAAGAGATGTGGCATACTTAGGATCAGCTGTGGTGAATACTCGCCTTTCCTGTCCCGGGGAATATCTACTTCCATGTCGCCATAACTGGGCATGGTCTTCTGAGAGTGTCCGTTGCGGGAATTATCAGTCTCTTTATTCTGATAGTCATAAGGCTCATAGCCAAGCTTGTCATCAAGTTCCCCGTCCAAGGTCACTTCAATGAGTGCGGACATCATTTCGCTCATGAGCGAATTAACATCTACTCCGTCCTTCAGAGTGATATTATTTTCTTTAAGGAATTATCTCATCATCTTTCACATTGCTTCTTTTTCGGATTATGGTTACACCTTGCCATAGAAAACCTTCATAATGGTTAAGATATTATCTCATACCAATATGGAGGTTTACACATAATTCAAAACACTACCAGTTTAGCAGCTTAATTCAGCTTTGTAATCTTCTAGTTTGTCTTCTATCTCTTTATCCTCTACAAGTTCTATTGAAAAGGAGGAAAATGCTTCTGAAACAAGTTGCAATTCAAACTCTGTATCATCTAAAAGAGGGCAGGGAGGAATGGTGTTTTCATTTATATTATTAGTCTTTCGTGGAGCTGCATTTTTATCGTTTATCCAACAAATTTCTTGTCTTAATACATCTTTAAACCATTGACCAATTACATTCCGATAATATACTTCAATAACTAATATTGTTCCCTTATAGGGATTGTTATATGGAGCTTTTCTTATCCGTTTAACATTTTTTTCATGACATACTCGCAAATCCTCAACTAACTTATTTATTTCAGATGTTTCGTATCTTACATGCGTTTCTGTTTTTTCTCCACTTTTAATGCATTTTTGAAAAGAAGGGACATAGTCCATGTTCACAGTATTCGAACCAATTATTTTGTTATATGTATAATGCAGCTCTAAATGTGAAAATGTATATACAGTTATTGCTGGTGAATCTCCAACATTATCGAGCCCTATTTCGATAAATAGTTGACGCCTTGTTTTTGTAAAACACTTCGTTCCTCTTGTAGCAATTATAGTTGGTATCACACAAGGTTGATTATTTAAACGCAATTGTTGCATAGCAGTTTCTGTGGAGTTCTGAGCTGCTTTCATTTGTTTATATGTAAATACAACATATACTAAAGTAATAAACGCTGTTATTATCGCTACAAGTACCCCTAAAATACTTGCGAATTTATCATTGATGATAATTAATAAATCAACAAATTCATTGCTATATTCCATTTTATTTTACCTCTTTTTTACTAAATACTTCTCATTTATGAAGTAGTCAAGTAACTTGCTTTATGCGGAATTGAACCAATAATATTGGTGTTGGCAAACCTATAAGTGATGTGATTTTGTTATCAGCAAAATCTTTTACAACATAAGGGAGCCAAGCTATGAAAACTATATCACTGTGTATGATTATGTTTCAAGAACAACAAATGATATACATTATCCACAAAAAGAAAACGTATCGCATAAAAACCCCGTTTGAAAACAATAGTCCTTTTACACTTTATAAAAGGTTACTTATATATATGAGTACTTCCTTAAGAATAATAACTGTCAGCTGATTGCAGCAACCTTCAAACTGTCAAACAACTGATCCAGCTTCTGTATCTGGACCCTGCGGTCCTTACGCTTCGCCTGCTCATAGTATCTCTTCTGCTTCTTTGTCCTTCTGGGCAGATTGCGATAGTCCTCCTGCATGATCTTCTTTGCCTCATCATGCTTGAT
>CACYDC010000234.1 GCA_902773025.1 uncultured Ruminococcus sp. | reverse complement strand
CTGGCTCAGAAAATTGAATATTTTTCGATAATTTTTAACGCAAAATTTTATCACATGGCATTTTGCCAACTCCTACTTGACACATACAGCGGTTTCACCCCGGTTGATTTTTTTTTTATTATTATGTATAATATAGTGGTATTGAAACAGGCTTGAAATAATAATGAGCTTAGAATGATAAAAGGAGATAGTTTTATGGAAACCAAAAAGGTAAGAACAAGATTTGCGCCAAGCCCGACAGGATTTATGCATGTCGGTAATCTCAGAACAGCATTGTATGAATATCTTGTAGCAAAATCACTCGGCGGCGACTTTGTGCTGAGAATCGAGGATACCGATCAGGAAAGAAAAGTCGAGGGCGCTGTGGATATAATATATAATACTTTGAAACAAGCAGGACTTAAGCATGATGAGGGTCCGGATATCGGCGGAGATTATGGCCCCTATGTACAGAGTGAACGTAAGAATATGTATCTGCCTTATGCAGAAGAACTTATTAAAAACGGCCATGCATACCGATGCTTCTGTACTAAAGAAAGACTCGACGGACTCCGCGCAAACAGCGATGACCCCGGAGCAGGCTATGACAGACATTGCCGGAATTTGTCCGATCAGGAAATACAGAAACTGCTCGATAAGGGTACTCCTTATGTTATCCGTCAGAAAATGCCTCTCACCGGCACCACAACTTTTGAGGACGCAGTATATGGCACTATCTCTGTGGAAAATGAGGAATTGCAGGATCAGATACTAATTAAAGCAGACGGATTCCCGACATATAATTTCGCAAATGTTATAGATGACCATACTATGAATATTACCCATGTCGTTAGAGGCAGCGAATATCTTTCATCTACACCTAAATATAACCTGCTTTATGAGGCTTTCGGCTGGGAGATCCCTACCTACATCCATCTTCCTCTTATAATGGGAAAAAATGATGACGGCTCTATCTCTAAGCTTTCTAAACGTCACGGCGCAACAAGCTTTGAGGATCTTGTAAAAGCAGGCTTTCTTCCCGAAGCTATCATTAACTATATAGCTCTGCTCGGTTGGGCGCCTAAGGATAACAAAGAAATGTTTACGCTTGCAGAACTGGCCGAAAATTTCTCGATAGACGGTATAAGCAAGTCCCCTGCCGTATTCGATTACGATAAACTCGAATGGTTCAACGGCGAATATATCAAGGCAATGACAACAGAACAATTCGCCGATATCGCTGAACCGTATTTCAGACAGGCTCTCGGAGATAAAAACCTCGATAAAGTAAAGCTTGCTTCTATCTTACAGCAGAGAACAACAAGACTGACCCAAATCCCGGAAAAAATATCCTTCTTCGCTCAACAGCCTGATTACGATAAGGAACTGTTCGTGAATAAAAAAAGCAAAACAAATCTTGAAAATGCTCCCGCCCTGCTTAAAGCCGGTATCGAAGCGCTTGAAGCTCTGCCTGAATGGAATCACGACAGTATACATGACTGCCTTATCGGTCTTGCGCAAAAGCTTGAGGTGAAAAACGGTACTGCAATGTGGCCGGTACGTATCGCAGTTTCGGGTATGGCTGTAACATCCGGCGGTGCTGTCGAAATACTTGATATTCTCGGCAGAGATGAATCTCTTGAAAGACTTCATAGAGGTCTGGAAAAGTTTTCTTGAGCATGAAAAATAACATGATAAGAGCAATGAAATTTAAAGGAGAGAATGAAAATGGCTGAGGAAATAGTTTCAGCAGGTAACTTTATTCATGATATAATTACTGATGATATCGCCGAGGGCGGTTTTTATGAAGGAAAAAAGGTTCATACCCGTTTTCCGCCCGAGCCGAACGGTTATCTTCATATCGGCCATGCAAAGGCTGTTTGCGTGGATTTCGGCATGGCAGAAAAATTCGGCGGTATATGCAACCTCAGAATGGATGATACAAATCCGACAAAAGAGGATGTCGAATATATAGATGCAATAAAAGAAGATATAAAGTGGCTCGGCTTTGACTGGGAGGACAGATTCTATTTTGCGTCAGAATATTTTGAGCAGATGTATGAATATGCAGTAGAGCTTATAAAAAAAGGACTTGCTTATGTATGCGAGCTTACCCCTGAGGAAATGAAGGCTAACAGAGGCGATATCAGTACTCCTGCTGTAAGCCCGTACCGTGACAGACCTGTTGAGGAAAGCCTTGATCTGTTTGAACGTATGAAAAACGGTGAATTCGAGGAAGGTACAAAAACTCTGCGCGCAAAAATCGACCTTGCAAGCGGAAACTTTAATATGCGCGACCCGGTTATATACCGCATAAACAAAATTACTCACCACAGAACAGGAAATGAATGGTGTATTTATCCTATGTATGATTTTGCGCACCCGATTGAGGATGCGATCGAGGGTATCACCCATTCACTCTGTACACTGGAATTTGAAGCGCACAGACCATTGTACGACTGGGTAATTGATAATATTACCGCGCCGTGCAAGCCGCGTCAGATAGAATTTGCGCGTCTTGGTATCAATAACACGGTGATGAGCAAAAGGAAACTCCGCAAGCTTGTTGAGGACGGATATGTAAACGGTTGGGACGATCCGAGAATGCCTACTCTGTGCGGATTGAGAAGAAGAGGATATATTCCTTCGTCTATACGTACATTCTGCGAAAAAATAGGCGTTTCGAAAACCAACAGCGTAGTCGAATACAGCTTCCTTGAGCATTGTCTGAGGGATGATCTGAATAATAACGCTAAAAGAGTAATGTGCGTACTTGATCCGATAAAGCTTGTTATAACAAATTATCCCGAGGGAAAAACAGAAACCTTTGAGGTCGAAAATAATCCGCAAAAGCCTGAGGATGGCACGCGTACTATTACCTTCAGCCGTGAAGTATATATAGAAGCAGAGGATTTTCTTGAGGAAAAAGTCAAGGGATATAACCGTTTCTATCCGGGCAACGAGGTAAGGCT
>CACYDC010000233.1 GCA_902773025.1 uncultured Ruminococcus sp. | reverse complement strand
AGATACGCCGGCAGGGGAAACCGATGCAGATAATATCGGTACAGGAGATAATACTGTCGCAGGTGTTTTTGCTCTTGCCGGAGCTGCAGCAGCTTCTGCGGTGATAGCTGGAGTAACTTTCAGAAGGCGGAAGAAAATTGTATGAATAAAATATATCATGTACCATATAAATCAATCATCCCTCGCAAGCCGTTGAGACTGCGGACTATACACCCTGTTCTGTAATAATAGCAGACAGGGTGTTTTTTTGATCGAATGTAGGATATCGTTCCAGACAGAATTGCAGACCGTGGCCTGCATCCGCCAAAGCTCTGCCTGCTGCTGTTTCTGCACTTTCGAGTATATCGGCTGGAGTACCACCCATCAGGGCATGGACTTTAATCTGTATCATTGACGACATCATAAACAGAGCCGCCGGAACTCCCTTGCCGGAAACATCGGCAATGACAAGGGCAAGGTGATCTTCGTCTTTACTTCATACGACACCCACCCCTCCTACGGCTACCCTTTTTCCCATTTTGGATAAAAAAGCCCCGCACGGGGCGAGGCTGGGCAGAATGGTAGTAAAAGAGGGGTTTAACTACTAAGTTTTTTTGATTCAGTAAAAAATCAGAGTTTCTTTCGGCCAAATGATCCAATCAAGAACTGATTTTTTCGAGCAGTTACAGTAGAGCTTGTTTTTACGAAGTTACGTTACCGGCTTCTATAATATCTGCTTTTGACAGATCCAATCGAATGACAGGCAGTACACCTGAATCGTTGCATGCGACATTTGTCCCGCTATTATATATATATCCAAAATCACAGATATACGATGCGCTTGACAGACTGTATCCGTTTGTTCGCATAAACCAGAAGCCGTTGCCTTCATAACCTTTGACCGGACTATACCAGGTTCCTCTCGCTTTTGCAAACATCGTTGGCCTGAATCGTCTTGCGGGATCATCAACTCCCCCTCCGGGATAAAATCCGTGTATTGCCGCTGTACTTCCGTAAACTTCATCGGAACTTAAAATGAACACCTTATCTTCTGTTTCTTCTCCGCAATCAGTACCATAATAGATATTGTCCGGATTGTCATTCTGTGAAGTTATAATATGCTCGCGTTCATCCTCTGTAAAAGCCATATTATAGAAGTCTGTATTTAAGAATTTGCGAAGCGTACAATCCTTCCACTGAACATTTTTTGATTCATCATTATATGGGCAGCAATCCATTTCTCTGTCAGCAACAAGCATTCCTTCATTCCCATTGAGTTCAAGTACTCTCCATTTGATCGGTTCATACTTGAAATAATGATAGCTGTCTTCATCATCCCACTTATAGTGCTGCGGGCTGTCCTTTGAAGATCTGACCGCATCGCTTGCTTTCATCCTATAATACTTTTCATTGTCAAGAATGGTTATATTATCATTCCATTTTGCCGAAACAAGTTTTTGATAAAGCTCATGATCTATAATAACATCATCATCAACAGCACATTCCTGTACAGCACCAAATTTTTCAGATACTACTTCTTTTGTTGGATACGAACCATAATACAGACAGCTCCATGTAGTTTTTAAACCGCTTGAATACACATCATCTTTGACTATAACAGGTTCAGAAAAACTATACGCTTTTTTAATCTTATCCGGATCATAATCGTTTTGCTGTTTTTCGCTGTTTCTTTCGCCTTTGAATATATCAGCAGACGTAACAGTACCCGCATCGATCAGATTTGCCTTGCTTTTATCAACTCTGATAACAGGAAGGATCCCGGCGTCTTTTACATTTACATATGTTCCCCGATTGTACACCGAGCCGAAATCGCATACATAATTCACATTAGAAGGAGTGTATCCGCAAGTTCTCAGCAGCCAGAATCCATTTCCGTAATTGGTTTCAACAGGGCTGTACCACGCTCCTCTTGCCATTGCATACATGGTAGGTTTGAATCTGCGGGCAGTATCGGATATTCCGTCACTTTTTGTAAAGCCATAATCTTCTGCTGTGTCTGTATTGAAAACATCCTGCTCAGTAAAAATATATACATGATCTTCGGTATCGTTTCCACACTCGGTTCCGAAATAATAATTATCTGTGTTTTCTATTCTGCTTTTGATAACCGCTTTTTGCTCCTCTTCTGAAAAAGCGGTATTATAGAATTCGTTATTCAGAAAGCTCCTGAGAGTACAGTTTTCCCAGTAAATATCCGCTGCGTTTTCATTATAAGGTACACATTCAAGCAGTCTGTCTGCTGCCAGTGTTATATTATCATTGTCAACTTTTATTACTCTCCATTTTATCGGATCATATCTGAAATAGCGATAGCTGTCATCCCACTTATAATGCTGCTCACTCTCAGAGTAACCAGCAGGAGCTTTCAGCCTGCGGTATTTATAACCGTTAACAGTTGTTTCGTCTTTTTCCCAGGAGGCAGAAACGAGCTCTTTGTACAGTTCTTCATCCTGCAATACATCCGAATCAGAAACAGCATATTCTTCTACAGCTAAAGAATCTTTATCAACAACTTCTGCTGTGGGGTATGAACCATAATAAACACACTGCCATGTTGTTATTGTTCCTGAAGGCAATTTATCATCTTTTTTTACATCAGGATCGGAAAGTATAATTGATGTCTTTTGTTTTGAATCCTCTGGTTTTGTACTACTATCAGAGTTGTTTTTATTTTCTTGTATTGTGCAGGAACATATCGTAAAGCACAATAACAGATCTAAAAAGATTATTAATGGCTTAACTCTGTTTTTCAGCATATGGACTCCCTCTGAATAGCTTTTTGGTGTAAATGATCTTTTCCTCATAATTCTATCCCCGCTTTTTATCCGTGTGTAATATGCATTGTTCTGTCGGTTGTATTTATTATACTATAACCGCCCCATCCACTGCTACCCTTTTTCGCAATCACAATAAAAAATTTCCCGCACAAGTCGGGGCAGGGAAGAAAAGTATTATTTACAAGCAATCTGATTGACTTATTCATAATTATTGGTGTATAATTTCATTCAGGAACATTAAATAGATTGTTTTTCAGAGCTTGCTGAACGACAAAGGCTTGATGTTTAACTGATATTTCCATTTTTTGAAAGGAAGGATAAAAAATCATGAAAAAGAAAACAATAATGGCAATGCCTGCGGCGTGTTTTATCGGTGTTGTCGCAGTGTGTGTGCTTGGTATCATTATCGGCTCATTCTGCGATTTCAGCATCAACAAAGCGCTGGCAAATAAAACGGATATCGGCTCGTTCTTTGCGACCTATGGCTCCTATTTTTCCTATTGTCTTTACCCTGCTGCAGGTGCCTGTCTTTTTGCGGGGCTGAGCGCAAAGGGAAAAGCCTATAAGCCGCTTGCATGGGTGCTTATGATCGTCGGATATTATATGGCTGTCTATTATTCCAACAGCTATAACGGAAAGGCTGTCCGCGCGCTGTTCGGTTATACCGCAGGAGAATCCTCTCCCCTGCTTTCTGTACTGAGCTGGCTGTTCTGGGCTGTACTTTATGCATGGGT
>CACYDC010000232.1 GCA_902773025.1 uncultured Ruminococcus sp. | reverse complement strand
TATATAACTTTATAGGATTTATCAAAGGTTTATGTTTTTCTTTTAAAAAATAGAACGTGCAAAAATTTGTTTGTTCTGGTAAATGTAAAAGATTTATTATTTCTATAGATTTGAGGCTTGATGGAAGAAAAATTTGGGCAATGTTTTTTATAAAAATCAATCTTATTTTATTTACTCCCTCTGGAATATAGATTCTCCTGACACAATCTTCACAACATGCATTACTATAAAAATCTATAGAAAAATCTATTTCAGTTACAGGAAGTTGTTTATATTCTGGCGGAATGACAAGTGTTTCATCATTGCCTTTATACTTCGTCAAACGTATTCCATCTTTGCATACTTCAAATTCAAATTCATCGTTTTTTTTGGATATCAATAATTCGTGTTTATTTAGTCCCATTGCTCTTCGTGGAGCAAAACGAATTAATCCGGGTATTCTTTCAAGTACATCCATCAATTCGGATTCATTTGTTTCAATATTTCTGGGAAGAACAGTCGCAAGAGTGATTGCATTTTTAAAATCAGTAAATTGTGCATTTGAATCAAGGCGACATATACATATGGTCTTCTCGAATTTATCCGCACATAAAAGTTCACGTATACAGAATGTACTTTTTACCGAATTTTCTGTGACAAATATTATGAATAATTGACACTTTTCAATATGATTAGATATAGGTATGTAGTAGTTTTTGTTAAGTTCTATACCTTCATCATACCATATATGCCACCCTTTTTCATAAAGTCGAGTAATAATAGGAAAAATCCTTTCCTTGTCTTTATGAGAATAGCTGATAAAGATAAATGGTTCATCTTCATCTGGTCTGAATGGTACTGCTATTGTTTCTTGTAGTTCAGTTTGTATTTTTTCCTGCGACATTATTATTTCACCTCATATCAATATAGATAAGTACTAATTCTATTATACCATAGTTAGTTTATTTAATAACCTATTTGAGTAACATTATATCAAATTTGCAAGATTTTTCCTGCAATTCTTTTTTATATGTCGGTGTTACTGCAATCGGATATTCTTCTTTACAGTCACTATTTCACTTGCTGTCTTGTCCACCTGTCTTACCTCCATCTGAAATACTCTAATTTACTCCATTGGACTTGTTCAGACTATTTTTAGATTTTTGCATTTAGTCTGAATGTTTACTTGGAGTTTATTATACTTTTTCATATTTTGGGGAGAAAGACGATGAAGATTTGACGGTTACAGTGTTGTAATTTACTCAGCAACGAAAGGGATATTGTTTTTCTTTGCGTATTTTTCGGCATAGCTGCCCCTTGGGGTGTGGATGATGAGGTTTATACAACCGCTAAATGCACTTTGTTCGATTTCTTTCACTCTGCCGGAGATGGTAAATTTTGTTACACCACCGATTTCTATCACGCTGGCAGGGATAGTAATACTTGTCAGCCCTGTGCAACCTCGAAATGCATCCATACCGATTTTTGTCACACTGTCGGGTATAGTAATGCTTGTCAGACTTGTGCAGTTGGAAAAAGTATTACTTTCGATTGATGTCACGCCGTCGGGAATCATGTATGTTCCCTTTTTTCCTGCCGGATACAAAATGATAGCTGTTTTCTCTTTGTTAAGAAGAATGCCGTCTATTGATGAATAAAAGAGATTGTTGTCATTGACATTTATGCTTTTCAGACCAGTACAGCGCCAAAATGCATTATCTCCGATCTTTATCACGCTATCGGGGATAGTAATGCTTGTCAGTCCTGTGCAGCCGGAAAAAGCACCCCATCCGATTTCTGTCACGCAACCGGGGATAGTAATTTCAGTCAGTCCTGTGCAGCCGGCAAATGCATCCATACCGATTTTTGTCACACTGTCGGGTATAGTAATGCATGTCAGACCTGTGCATTCGCAAAAGGCACCACTACCAATTTCTGTTACAGTGGCGGGGATGATAACATTTGTCATCCCGGTGCAACCGCGAAAGGCATTACTACCAATTTCTGTCATGTTAGCGAGTATAATAATGTCCGTAAGCAAGGTGCAACCATAAAAAGCAAGATGTTCTATTTTTTCAACGCTGTAGGGGATAGTAATACTTGTTAGCCCGGTGCAACCTCGAAAGGCATACATTTCGATTGATGTTACACCGTTGGGAATTATGTACGCTCCTTTTTTCCCTGCCGGATACAAAATGATAGCTGTTTTATCTTTGTTAAGCACAACTCCGTCTATTGACGAATAAAATGTATTGTTTTCATCGACATTTATGCTTGTCAGACCCGTACACCGCCAAAAAGCACCATCTCCGATCTTTGTCACGTTGGCAGGGATAGTAATATCTATCAGGCCTGTGCAACCCATAAACACCTCACCGCAAATTTCTGTCACACCAGCGGGAATAGTAATGCTTGTTAGACCTGTGCAACCAGAAAATGCCCCCCATCCAATTGATATCACGCTTGCGTGGATAGTAACGCTTGTCAAGCTGATACAGTTGGAAAATGCACCATCTCCGATCTTTGTCACGTTGGCAGGGATAGTAATATCTGTCAGACCTGTGCAGCCGGAAAATGCATCTATCCAGATTATTGTTACACCATCTGGGATGGTGTATTCTCCTTTTTTTCCTGCTGGATACGAAATGATAGCTGTTTTCTCTTTGTTAAACAATACACCGTCTATTGATGAATAAAAAGCATTGTTTTCATCGACATTTATGCCCGTCATTCCTGAGCAACTGGCAAATACTCCCCATTCGATTAATGTCACGCTGTCGGGGATAGTAATACCTGACAGTCCTGTGCAGCCGACAAATGCATCCATTCTGATTGCCGTCACGCTGGCGGGAATAGTAATACTTGTCAGCTCTGTGTTGTTGTAAAAGTAAAACTCATCGATTTCTGTTATTCCGTCTTTGATTCTGACATAACCGTGGAGACTGTCACCTCTCCTGTATGCCGCATCGGCTAACTTTCTGATGATGTCCAAATATGCACTGCTGCCTCTGCTTTTATATACATTTTGAAGCTTTTGATAATATTCGTTTGAAAAGAGAGCACAAACCTCTTTTTTAAGCTCACTACACAAGTATTTTTCTTTATCTTCTTTTGCACTAATTTTCAGGTCGGACAGGTATTGCTGCAAATAAGGATAAATTGCAGGAAAATAATACAACTCCTCGTAGGGATTCACCCCCCTCTGACAAATAAATCCGTTATATGTCTGTTCGCCGCTCAGAATGCCCTCACAGCCCCGGTCAAGCATCCCCTGCAAAAGCACCGGGGCAGACCTTGGCTGATTATTGATAAACTGTGAGATAGCACTGCAAAGCATACCATAATCAGGCGTTTCTGTATTCTGCAATTCATCAATCAACGGCTCGATAAAGATCTTGCTGTCTTCTTCGTTTTCACATTCGCGGTCGAGAAGGCAGAGAAGGGCTTCGGTTACACTTTTCCAGTAGTCGGTATCTTGTTTGAGCGAGGAAAGCTCATTTGTCTCAAGTGGGAATTGATTTTCTAATAGCTTACTACTCATCAGGAAATGCAGATAATATGCCGCATAGGTTGCTGCAAGAAACTCATGGCGGAAGCCGTTTTCGTCAAGCAGATTATTCTTGCTGAAAAAACTCTCGGTTTCATCTATCCGTTGTTGATATGTTTCCGGGCTGTTATTACGCCTTAATAGTTTTTTTGCTATTTTTATCAGTTCATCATGTCTGATATGTGGAACAATACCCTTGTCACGTTGATTGTTGAATTTGCAGGAAACTGCACCGAGGATTTGCTTTATATTATCAGAACTAAGCAGTTCATAGTTGTTTTTGCCCAGATCACGCTTTATGATATCGTCTATAACACAACTTATAGCATCAAAACGGGTTTCAGGAAGCTCAAGATAATTAGAATATGTACTGAAAACAGTAAGCAGCATAAAGGGATTGCGGGAAATAGAACGATAGTCGGCAATTTCTTTTTCCTTTGCTCTTATTGCCTGAATGAAGCTGTCCTTTGTTTTCTCGGTTTTCTTCTTTGCAGCAGCAAGATTGTCAACATAGCTGTCACGCTGATCATAATCAAATTCTTTTACGGAATATTTTCTCACAATGACATCACAGTTGTCGAGAGACATGTCATCATCGCCCGCAACCAGCTTTTGTCCGGGGCGGGAGGTAAACAGAATGTATGTGTTTTTTCTATCGTATTCGTTATGGTATATGTAATTGTATATTGCTTCTATCAGAGCGTCCATCTGTCCGGGAGAAACCTCGTCCATTGCATCAAATATAAAAAGTGGTTTGCCCCACCGCATTACTGCATCCAGTGCAGGTCGGCTCAGACCGGATTTTTTTGCAAGCTCATTCCATAATGTATTGCGTGAGGACATTGAATCCCTTTCAATACTTTTACATTCAAAATACAGTGGAAAAAACAACTCACGAGAAAGACCATTTTGTTTTGCCTGCTGTGCAAATTGTATTGTGAGGTGACGAACAAAAGAAGATTTGCCCTGACCGGCATCACCAACGATCACAGCGAGCCTTTCATTTTTAAGATCTTTCAGCAAGGCATCTTCTTTGGCATCAGTCGGTGCAGTGCTTTCTTTTTTATGTTCTTTTTCCTTTTCTTTCCGCTCTTTTTCTGTCAGATGACGCAAAAATGAAATAGGCACATATGAATTACTTAGTGTCAATCCTCTATCGTCAAAATCACCAAAAATATGGATAGGGTCAAGTTTTGTTGCAAGAGTATCAAGATGTTTTTTGTAAAAAGTTATATTGCTGTCCGTAGTGCAAAAGGTATCAAAAACAATCGAACACAGACGATCGGTACTTTTTCTGATTTGTTCCTCATCGACATTACTGATTGTAACTCCGTTCTGTGAACGAAGGTACTTTTGCAGGACAGTCACATCGTCCGTACTATAACTCAGATTCAGTACCCTTTCTGCTGCCGCTTTTGCATCCTCATAGGAAACAGTTATTGTATTGCCTTCCACGCCGAAAAAAAACGGAACGATTTTTTTACCGGCAACAACAGCGGCAGCATATTCAAGCAGACAAAAGTCCTTATCCTCAGATCTGCCGCCCTCTTTACCAAAGGATATATAGCTTTTGGTTACAACAGGCATAAATATATCAGCTGTTCTTACACCTTCCTGCAATGCATCTATGAAATTTCCGCTACGAAGCTCTCTTGTATCCCAAAACGATGTCAGACCGGTAGATTTTTCAATAACATTTACAACCTCATGAAAATCCTCATCGCTTTTACGATCGCCCCAGCGATAGCTGATAAAAATACGGTTCATTGCAAGGTCTCCTTTAGTCACATTTTTGTATCAGATATTTGTTTTATTATATCATTTGATATATCTATTTTTAATGATGAATATATATTGTCGGGTGAAACAGAAAACAATACAAAACTGTCTCATGTAGGAATTACTTTGGTCTCTATTTGATTAACTTAACAAATGCTGCAAATTAATAACGGGAGTCTTATCTTATTGAGGAATGTATAATTATCTTCATCTGGTTGCATTTTTTTGTTGCAAATCCGCACTTCTTAGCACCGCATCTGTCAAAACTAAAAAGATCGGTAAAATAAGAATGCTTGCAGATTGCCTATGTAACATCATCTAATTATCTAAGAATAATTCCTCGCTCCTGCACAGATTTGCAGGGGCGATGAGTTTTGTGTGCCTGGCGGCGCACGTTTCTGACGGGTGATAGTCCCGAATTCACCCGACAGAGGGAAGTATATAGCCGAACACCATGGGTGTCTGCCGTGAGTCGGAAGCTAGAGGAAGGTGTAGGCAAATCTCAGGTCTGACGAACAGAAATCATATCAGAATAAGCACAGGGATAAGGTCGCTAAACAGATCGAAGCCCGATAGCTGTACGGAACTATGTATACCTGAATCCGTGAAAGTGATTTTTTGAAAAACGCTGAAAATCTGCATGAAATCAGGTGTTTCAGACATTTTAGGATATATAATT
>CACYDC010000231.1 GCA_902773025.1 uncultured Ruminococcus sp. | reverse complement strand
CATAAGATGAGAATTACATTGGAAAAAAGTACGAATCCGGTGTATTGCGATGATTCTCCGGTGCGGTATATTCCTATGGCTGACGGCGTGAGCTTCGTTCAGACTCTTACCCAACCGGCACAGCTTGAACTGTCAATGGATATCGTGTTCAGCAGCGATATAGGCAGCTTTATGGTCGTGCACAGCGTCCGCAACAGATCAAGAGATGATATAAGGCTTTCAATATATACGGAAACTCCGTTTTGCAGCGATGGCTTTGTGTTTGCGCCTCAGAGTAATATAAGAGAATCTGAAAGGCCAAGCAGGATACTCTCTCTGTGGGAAAAATGCAGCTGGAGAGACAGCAGGCTGTTTGTGGGAGATCAATATGTGACTGTGCATAACGATAATCAGGATAGTGTGCCGCGTTTGAAAATCGGAATTAACAATACATCCGGTTTCTGCGGATATAAGGAAGGTAAATATGCAATTATCAAAAGATATGTCCACAACCGTACGGCATTGTATCCTTTTAACTCCTGCTCGGTATTTCTGACAAGCAGTAACGGCTACCTCAGTATACAGAATACAAGCCCGTTCTATCTTATCGCTGAGGGTGAATCGGCAAGGCATATCGAAAGCTGGATATTTTCAGAATACGATAAAAAGGTTTCCCCGGATAATGAAACTGAATTGGATGATTTTATCAACTCAATTGAATGAATTGCTTGTGTGTTATTTGTGAATGTGATAGGATCAGTTACATGATGATTTTGTCTGGATTTGTGAAGTGAAAAAACATTTAACCCACATGTATTTAAATAGAATTACTTTGAACGGATATTGTGTTTATTGTATTATTTCCGCGGAAAAAGGTCAAAGGTGAAGGAATTGAAAAGAAAAAAGATAGCGTCAAAATATAAAGCAATATTGTATATCATTTTGTCAGCGTTCTGCTTTGCATTTATGAATTTATTCGTCAGACTTTCCGGCGATCTGCCGTCAATGCAGAAAAGCTTTTTCAGAAATTTTGTAGCTGTTTTTTTTGCGCTGATAATAATCCTGAAAAATAAATCAGGTTTCATGTGGAAAAAAGGAAACTTTAAATTCTTGTTTTTACGCGCTTTCGTAGGAAGCCTTGGTATCGTGTGTAATTTTTATGCCATAGATAATATACCGCTTGCAAATGCATCAATATTAAATAAGATGTCGCCGTTTTTCGTTATTATCTTTTCGCTGCTTTTTCTCAGAGAAAAGCTTTCTTTCCTTCAGGGAACGGCTGTATTTGCAGCATTCATCGGAACACTGTTTATTATTAAACCGTCATTTCAGAATGTTGATCTGATGCCGTCAGCAATTGGTCTGGCAGGGGGAATGTGCGCCGGCTTTGCATACACAATGGTACGTATACTTGGCACTAGGAAGGAAAACGGTTCGCTTATCGTTTTTTATTTTTCAGCATTTTCATGTATATCAATGCTGCCTTTTCTGATATTTGATTATCACCCGATGGAATGGCAGCAGCTTGTGATGCTTATCTGTGCCGGTCTTTCTGCTACCGGAGGACAATTTTCTATTACCGCAGCATACTGCCACGCCCCTGCAAGGGAAATATCTGTTTACGACTATTCCCAGATAATTTTCGCTACTCTTCTGGGATTTCTTTTCCTGGGCGAATTGCCGGATATTTACAGCTTTATAGGATATATTATAATCTGTTCAATGTCAGTGCTGATGTTCCTGTATAATAATAAGAAATGGTTTTTTGCCGAAAAAAAGAAGAATACACGATAAGTCAGGTATAAGTGTTTCTCTATGCTGTACAGTATATCAGCGCTTTAAAATCGATACTTTGCCTTTGTTGAATATTGACAAAAAGAATAATATTCGTGATAATATTATAAAATAATCTTGCTATTAAGAGTGAAATATGGTATAAATTAATCAGGAGAGTATTCTTCTTTGGAATTATTATTCCTAATATTTATTAAACAAAAATATCGTGATAATAAAGTATTATCGGTATTAAGTATTATTGTTTTTTTCTTCTGATGACTTTTGGGCCCGGAGGTGACAATCTATGGATAATATCAAAACAAAAAAAAGAAAGAAAAAATTGTTTTATAAGTCAGATTTGTATAGCTTAATGATAATCGTTTTTGCAATTATTCTGACAATGGCGGTGTTTACAAGCTCTGATATCGTAGATAACAGGTTTTCAGCTGCTACACTTGATATTACCCTTATCGAGGATGAGTACAATAGGCTGACTGAAGACGAAAAAACAAATCTGGAACCAAACGATGTAATTGCAAAGGATCCGAAAATAAAGAATTCAGACAAAACAGATGCGTTTGTATTTCTTAAGATAACTGTTCCTGTAATGGAAGTGAATAATGTCAAGTCTGACGGAGATCATCCCGATAATACTGAGTACGCAAAGTTTCCGCAGGAAGTGTTTTATCTGAAAACCAATAACGATAATACGGTAACAGCTACAGATTTTAACGACGCACCTAAAAGCGCAGGCGATATCGGCTATTGGGTCGAACTGGATTCATATGAAGAAGGAAAAGATTATAAAAGTGATACAAGAACATATGTTTTCGGCTACAGTGTTTATTTAAAACCTGAGGAATTTACTGAAACATTGTTTGATTACGTTCAGTTTAAAAACTATATTACATATCAGATATTTAATGGAACTAAGCTTACTATCAATGTTGATGCTTATGCTATACAGGCAGATTATCTGGATGGAATATCCAAGCAAAACGATGATGGCAGCAAAAAGATTCAGTCAAAGGACGAACTGACAAATATTCTGAGTAATATTATTTCTCCTCCGTAATAAAGAGTAATGTCAGTAATAGTTAATAGACAGATATTATAGAAAAATTGCAAATTAACTATTGACAATTATGAAAAGATGCTATATAATTCTTTTAAACTGTTGAAGGAGAGCAAGTAGGTTGTGACACTTCTCTTAAAGAGAGCTGCGGACGGTGGAAGCGCAGCAGGGAAAGCATGATCGAATGGACTTCGGAGGGCAAGCAGAAATGCATTTGCAGAGTATGTAAGACGGATAGGCCGTTCGTTAGTTAGGGTCAGCGTATGATAGTACGCACTGAGAGGGTGTGTTTATACACCAAGCAGGGTGGCACCGCAGGATTATCCTGTCCCGGCAAATGATTGTCCGGGACAGTTTTTTTATTTTTGGAGGTGTGTGGAAATGAAACTGCTGACAAAACGATGGCGTGTTTTAAATTAAAATGCAGAGATTCAGAATTCATAAATAATTAATAATACTAGTACTAAAGGAGAGATAACAATGAGTGAAAACAAAATCCCTTACAAAATTTATCTTGATGAATCGGAGATACCTGATAAATGGTATAATCTGAGAGCTGATATGAAAACAAAGCCGGCACCGCTGCTTAATCCCGGCACAGGCAAGCCGCTTACCGCAGAGGAAATGAGCGGTATATTCTGTGAAGAGCTTGTTGCTCAGGAGCTTGACAATGATACGGCATATATAGAAATCCCTCAGGAAATCAGAGATTTCTATAAAATGTACCGTCCGGCGCCGCTTGTCAGGGCATATTGTCTTGAAAAGGCTTTGGGAACACCGGCAAAAATTTACTACAAGTTTGAAGGAAACAATACAAGCGGGAGCCATAAGCTGAATTCTGCTATCGCTCAGGCATATTATGCAAAAAAGCAGGGACTTAAGGGCGTGACTACCGAAACAGGCGCAGGCCAGTGGGGTACGGCGCTTTCAATGGCTTGCGCATACCTTGGACTCGACTGTAAGGTATATATGGTAAAGGTAAGCTATGAGCAGAAGCCTTTCAGACGCGAGGTAATGCGCACATACGGCGCAGAGGTTACTCCTTCGCCGTCAAATACAACAAATGTCGGCAGAAAAATACTTGAGGAGCATCCAGGTACAACAGGAAGTCTTGGCTGCGCTATTTCAGAAGCAGTAGAGGTCGCTACATCAAATCCCGGATACAGATATGTACTCGGTTCGGTTCTTAATCAGGTACTTCTTCATCAGTCGGTAATAGGTCTTGAAGCTAAGGCTGCGCTTGATAAATACGGTGTGAAGCCTGATATAATTATCGGATGCGCAGGAGGCGGTTCAAATCTCGGCGGATTGATAGCGCCGTTTATGGGCGAGAAGCTGAGAGGAGAAAAGGATTATCGTATCATCGCAGTTGAGCCTGCATCTTGTCCGAGCTTTACAAGAGGTAAATTCGCGTATGACTTCTGTGATACAGGAAAGATATGCCCGCTTGCTAAAATGTATACGCTTGGTTCAGGCTTTATTCCTTCTGCTAATCACGCAGGCGGTCTGAGATTCCACGGTATGTCCTCAACACTCAGCCAGCTTTATCATGACGGATATATGGAGGCTGTTTCCGTTGAGCAGACAGCAGTGTTTGAAGCAGCAGAGAAGTTTGCGCGTATTGAAGGTATCCTTCCTGCGCCTGAAAGCTCGCACGCTATCAGAGTTGCTATTGACGAAGCGCTCAAGTGCAAGGAAACAGGTGAAGAAAAGACGATTCTCTTCGGTCTTACGGGTACCGGATACTTTGATCTTGTTGCTTATCAGAAATACAATGACGGTGAGATGAGCGATTATATCCCGACAGACGAAGATCTTGAAGCAGGCTTCAAGGGTCTGCCGGTCGTTCCCGGTGTTGAATGAATATAATGAGTAACGGATAGTACTTGTCAGCGTGTAAATAAAGGGATCCCTTCGGGGATCCTTTTTTACAGAAAAAGTCAAGGGGTGACGTGCAAAATGTATAGGGAAAAGGAAATCGTAAGGATCGCAGCGCGTGAAAACAACAAGAAAAGATCTTATCTTGTTGTAAACCGGCTTCAGGGAAAGCATATACCCGCTTCTCCCAAAGAAATAATCAATATGTTCGATTCGCTTGCGGATGAGATCAGGGACCGCTTTGATGCCGATAAAACACTTATAATAGGTTTTGCCGAAACAGCAACGGCGATAGGAAGCCGGCTTGCCGTAAAACTGGGTACTGCATATATGCAGACAACACGTGAGAATATTCCCGGCGCAGAATATCTCGATTTTACAGAATCACACAGCCACGCTTCACAGCAGAGGATAGTTAAACAAGGCTTGGATGTTGTTATTGACAGAATTACGGATATCGTTTTTGCCGAGGATGAATTGACGACAGGCAATACCATTCTTAAAGCAAAGTCGGCAGTAGAAACAGCTTTTCCCGAAAAAAAACTGCGCTTTTCCGCTGTATCTCTCCTTAATGGAATGGATGGGGATGCGGTGGAAAACTATAGAAGAAATAATGTGGGGCTGTATTATCTTGTCAAGACAGACCACAGTAAATATCCGCAGGCCGCAGAAGCTTTTGTGTGTGACGGAGATTACTTTCCGGCTGAAACAGAAGTATCTGATGCGGTGAGTTATGAAATAAACGGCGCACTGAATCCCAGAATAATTACTGACGGAAAAAAATATGGCAGCGCCTGTGACAATCTTGCAGATAAAATAATATCTTTATCAGGCAAAATAAACGGGAATGTGCTTGTTCTGGGTACTGAGGAATGTATGTACCCGGCAATACGGCTTGCTTACAGGCTTGAAAAATCAGGTTGTGACGTGAGGACACACTCAACTACACGCAGTCCGATATCCGTAAGCACAGATAAGTCATATCCGCTGCATAAACGCTTTGAACTTCGCAGCCTCTATGACAGCGAAAGATTAACCTATATTTATGATATCGGAAAATATGAGCGTGTAATAATATTAACCGATGCACTCAGCAGTGATGACATCGGAGTGAGGACTCTGCTTACCGCTTTGAGAAAGGCAGGCAACAGAAATATAGAAATGGTGAGGTGGATAAAATGAGAAGCTCCTACAGCGAAGATGATGTCATACTTCTTTTGAAGGATATTACCGGGCAGGTACAGCCTCAGCCGGCTGAGGAGCGCGAAAAGCTTATCCAATCCGGCAGGCATTATTGTGAAATGCTACCGGTGGAATATGTTCCTACAGCAAAGTATATGGAGATATATGAGCGTTCGCTCAGAATATTTGCCCAGGATGTAGCCGATGCGGTGGGCAGACTTTCGGAAAAGATAATCCGTCAGCGGGGAACGAATGTTGTTCTTGTATCGCTTGCAAGGGCCGGAATACCGATAGGAATACTTGTGAAACGATATATAAAGTACCGCTTCGGAACTGATGTTATGCACTATTCCATTTCGATAATAAGAGGCAGAGGTATCGACAGGACGGCTATGAAATATTTGCTTGAACGCTATAGCCCGGATAAGCTTCTTTTTGTGGACGGATGGACAGGCAAGGGAGCAATTGCAAATCAGCTTAGTGAAGCAATGCGGGAATATGACGAAGTTTCGCCGGAAATAGCGGCAGCAGCCGATCCGGCAAATATCACTGAGCTTTGCGGAACACATGATGATATACTTATTCCAAGCTCATGTCTTAATTCAACTGTATCGGGGCTTATCAGCCGTACATTTCTCAGGGACGATATTATCGGAAAGAACGATTTTCACGGCGCAGTGTATTACGGCGAACTTGCTGATTCGGATATTTCATACAGCTTTATTAATGAAATAGAGAAAAAATTCAGAACATCTTTGCCGGAAGACGCGGTACGTCCTGCTTTGCAGGGAATAGATGAGGTTAAAAGAATTGCCGGGGAATTCGGGATAGATGATATTAATCTTGTGAAACCCGGTATAGGCGAAACTACAAGGGTGCTTCTCAGACGTGTACCATACAGAATATTGGTTCGTGAGCAGATTATTGACAGTGAAGCAGCTGCGCCTGTGCTTCAGCTTGCGAGTGAAAAAAATGTGCCGGTTGCCGTTTATCCGCTTGAAAATTACTGCTGCTGCGGTATCATAAAGAAAATGGCCGATACGTGACCGTAGAAAAGGAAACGCTTGAAATCAATAATTAATTAATTGTTCACACATTCGGAAAAAATATGATATATAATAAGTCTAATGTCAGGATATGAAGATCTTAGACAGGATAGAATAAAAATAGACGGAGGTATTGTTATGGATCTGTTTGATAAGGCTACAAAAATAGCGCAGGATGTCGGTGAAACTGTCGTTAATTCGGCAAAGAATGTGGGCGATTATCTGAAATTCACTTCTAACGATCAGAGAGAGCTTGCAGGTCTGAAGGTACAGCTGGATAAGGTCAATAAAAGTCTTGATTCCTACTATGCGCAGATAGGAAAGAAGTATGTGGACTATATGAAAAATGCCGCTAATGAGGAACCGTTCAATGTGGACGATATCCTTCAGCAGATGGATGATGATTTTCAGCTTAAGGCTGATACTGAGATCAAAATAGCTGAAAAAGAACAGGCAATAAAGGATTCTGAAAAGGACCGCGCAAAGGCAAGAGCAAAGGAAAAATTTGACAGAGAGAAGAAAAAGCTCGAAGAGGCGCTTCGTCTGGATATAATTTCAGTTGACGAATATAACGAAAAGCTTGACGCAGCTCAGAAAAGATATGATAATTTCGAAACACTCAGAAAATATGAAATGCAGTATAATATGCAGATCATCACAAAAGAAGAATATGATGAAAAAGTAAATGAATTGCTTAAATAATATATTACTGGAATATTATATTCTGTAAGCATAGGGCATTTTCGCATTGAGCGGAGATGCCCTTCCTTGCTCCTGATGTAAATTTCAGATAAGGAAAAAACAATAAAATTATTGCTGATGATAAATCAAATATATAAAAAACAATTGACTTTTATTAACGAAAATTATATAATTAACCTTGATATGTTTTGTCAATTTGTATTTATTTGAGAAGAAATTGACAAAATAAAGAATAACATTGGAGGATACCATATGAAACGAATTGGCAAATGGGTGTTCTTCGTCGTATTTATTCTGATTCTGTTTTTCGCTTATACATCAGTGTTCGGTATATACAGCGAATACGGAGATTATACCATTACTCATGTAAAGGGTATTCAGGATATACGCTGGGGCATCGACATCAAGGGCGGCGTTGAGGCTGTTTTTGCACCTGCTGATGGTATTGATGCAACAGACGACCAGATGAATGCCGTTAAATCAATTATTGATCTTCGTCTTGTTAATCAGAATGTAACAGACTACGAGCTTTACCCTGATTTCTCAAATGACAGGATTACTGTGCGCTTCCCGTGGAAGTCAGATGAGGCAAATTATGATCCGGGTGAGGCGATCAAAGAGCTTGCTTCAACCGCACAAATGGTTTTCAGAGGCGGTACGGAAGCAGATGGTGAAGAGCTTCTTACCGGTAAGGAAGTAAAGCGCGCGTATGTAAGCAATATACAAACTCAGAACGGTGAGCACCAGACGGTCGTAAACCTTGAATTTTCTTCTGAAGGAAAAAAGAAGTTTGCTGACGCTACAAGCAAATATCTGAATCAGAGAATCAGTATCTGGATGGATGATACGGTGATTTCTTCTCCGGAAGTAAACAGCGTTATCGAAGACGGAAACTGCTATATTGAAGGCGGCAGCAATGGTAAGGGCGGTTTCTCGGCTGAGGATGCAACTGCTCTTGCTAATAAGATCAATGCCGGCGCGCTTCCGTTTAACCTTAAGATCGAAAGCTACGGTACAATTAGTCCGTCACTCGGAACATACGCGCTTACGGCAATGGGTATAGCATCGGTTGCAGCGCTTTGCTTTATTTTCCTGTTTATGTGCATAATGTACAGACTCCCGGGTTTTGTTGCATTTATTGCGCTTTTAGGTCAGCTTGCAATTTCAATTATGGCAGTGTCCGGTTATTTCACTGTGTTCCAGAGCTTCACGATGACAATACCGGGTATTGCAGGTATGATCCTCTCTATCGGTATGGGCGTTGACGCAAATATCATTACCGCAGAAAGAATAAAGGATGAGCTTTGGACAGGAAAAACTCTTGACGGATGTATAGCTAACGGTACAAAGAGCAGTCTTTCTGCTATTATAGACGGTAATATTACAATTATAATCGTTGCAGTTATACTCATTCTTGTGTTCGGACCTGCAAACATTTTCTCGGCGCTGTTTGGCGTTTCAACAACAGGTCTGATCTATGCCTTCGGTTATACACTTCTTGTAGGTGTAATTGCCAACTTTATTATGGGCGTATTCGCATCAAGACTGATGCTGCGTTCTGTTTCAGGACTTAAGTTCCTGAGAAATAAAAGATTGTATGGAGGTAAGAAGAAATCATGAGACAGAAATTCCATATAGATTTCATCAAGAACTCTAAAATCTTTTTTTGTATCTCACTCGGTATCATGCTTGTCTGCCTTGTACTAAATATTTTCCTGATCCCTACAAGAGTGGATATTCAGTTTACGGGCGGTACTATCGTAAAATACAGCTACAGCGGCGACATTAAGGAAAAAGAAATTTCCAGCGTTGCCCAGAAAGCAACCAAGGATACGATCACATTTACTTACGCTGAAAATCTCGCATCAAGCGATTCAAACAGTCATCTTGTTTCTCTTGAATTTACTAATTCAAAGGCGATCACTGTTGATGAACAGGATCAGGTAACTGAGGCTTTTACAGAAGCGTTCCCGAAGAATAACTTTAAAGTAGAAGAATCATCGTCTGTTGATGCTTCAAAGGGCGCAAACTTCTTCTTTAAATGTTTAGCAGCTGTAATACTTGCAGCAGTTCTGATTATCGGTTATGTTGCGATTCGTTTCAAGAAGATCGGCGGTATGTCAGCAGGTGTTATGGCAGTTGTTGCGCTTGTTCATGACCTTATTATCGTATATTTCGTATTTGCAATGTTCAATATGTCACTTGATGACAACTTCATTGCAGTTATCCTTATGATCCTCGGTTATTCTGTTAACGATACTATCGTTGTTTATGACCGTATCAGAGAGAACCGCAAAAAAATGGGTCCGAAGGCTACGACAGCAGAGGTTACAAATGCTTCTGTGAACCAGTGCCTTACAAGAACGATATGCACAACTATTACAACAATGTCTGCAATCGGTTCGGTTTTGGTGGTTGCCCTTATCTATAACATAGATTCGATCATCAGCTTTGCGCTTCCGATGATGATAGGTCTTGTTTCCGGCTGTTATTCATCTATCTGTATTGCGGTTCCGCTTTGGGTAAAGTGGAAGGATCACAGCGATAAGAAAAAGGCTGAAAAAGAGCAGCTGAAAAAATCAGCAAAAAAATCTTCTAAAAAGCCGGATGAAGATAAGAAAGAAGATAAATCTGACAAAAAATCACAAGCAAAGCAGACAGAGGATAAATCTGATAAGAAATCAGAAAAGAAAAAAGTAAGTGTCGAAAAATAATTATGATGAATTCCGGTGAGGGTTAAAAAACTCTCTCCGGATTTTTTATTTTTTTAGATAATTTGTATAAAACTATAGTATTTTCTGATGATATATGTTATAATGTTAATAATTGCAAAGCTGATTGTAACCAAATCTTATTACAAGGAGAGAATGACTATGCAAAATATATGGCATGATATGGACTCGGCAAGAATTACACCGGAGGATTTTATGTGTGTAATAGAAATTCCTGAAGGAAGCAAGGCAAAATATGAGCTTGATAAACAAAGCGGTTTGCTTAAGCTGGACAGAATTCTCTATACATCAACACACTATCCTGCAAATTACGGATTTATTCCGCGTACCTATGCTGAGGATCTTGACCCGTTGGATGTGCTCGTGCTGTGCTCTGAGAAAATATACCCGCTGACACTTGTGCAGTGTTATCCGATCGGTTATATAACAATGCTCGATAACGGAAGAAACGACTATAAGATCATCGCAATACCGTTCAATGATCCTACATATAACTCCTATACGGATATCAGCGAAATACCGAAACATATT
>CACYDC010000230.1 GCA_902773025.1 uncultured Ruminococcus sp. | reverse complement strand
TCAGGTGTCAGGATAGATACCGGCGGAAGTACGCCGAAAGCGTCAGCAGAAAGGAAAATAACATTATCTGCCGCCGGGCCTGAAGATATCTTATTAACATTCTTAACGATCTTTTCGATATGCTCGATCGGATAGGATACACGTGTATTTTCTGTAACGCTCTTATCGTCGAAATCTATCTTGCCGTTTTCATCTACGGTAACATTTTCAAGCAGAGCATCTCTCTTGATAGCATTATAGATATCAGGCTCACTGTCCTTATCAAGACCGATAACCTTTGCATAGCAGCCGCCCTCAAGATTGAATACACCGTTATCGTCCCAACCGTGTTCGTCATCACCGATAAGAAGACGCTTCGGGTCAGTTGAAAGAGTAGTTTTGCCTGTGCCTGAAAGTCCGAAGAAAATAGCGGTGTGTTCGCCGTTCATATCAGTATTTGCTGAGCAATGCATTGAAGCCATACCCTGAAGCGGGAGGAAATAATTCTGCATTGAGAACATACCCTTTTTCATTTCTCCGCCGTACCATGTATTAAGAATTACCTGCTCACGGCTTGATACGTTGAACAGAACAGCTGTTTCTGAATTAAGGCCAAGCTCCTTATAGTTCTCGACCTTTGCCTTTGAAGCGGTATATACGATAAAGTCAGGCTCGAAGTTTTCCTGTTCCTCAGCAGTGGGCTTAATGAACATATTTGTTACGAAGTGAGCCTGCCAAGCAACCTCCATAATAAAACGAACTGCCATACGGCTGTCCTTGTTTGCGCCGCAGAAAGCGTCTACAACGTAAAGTTTCTTACCTGAAAGCTGTTCGAGCGCAAGCTTTTTGCAGGCATCCCAAGCCTCCTGTGAAGCGGGGTGGTTATCATTAGGATACTCAGGAGTTGTCCACCATACAGTATCCTTTGACTTTTCATCCATAACGATAAACTTATCCTTAGGAGAACGGCCGGTATAGATACCTGTCATAACATTAACAGCGCCGAGTTCTGTTACCTGTCCCTTTTCGTAGCCCTCGAGTGAAGAATCTGTTTCATCCTGAAAAAGCACATCATATGAAGGATTATAAACGATTTCCTTCACATCAGAAATGCCATATTTTGTAATATCGATCTTTGACATATTGATCGCTCCTTTTCTTTTTTTTACTTCTATATAATACATCAAACAATCCGCATTTGTCAAGCCCGGTACTTCCGCTTCGGCGGCCCGGCGCCTTTGTTGGGACTCCGTCCCAAACCCTGCCGGGGGAAACCTTTTTTTGAAAAAAAGGGTTATCCCCCGGACCCCTTTCCAAAAAAACTTGTGTTAATATTATCAAGACGACTGCAAATAAGTCACGCTACATAACTTAATTAAATCTTACAACCGCACTGTATCAAAAAATGAGCTTCTTTAGCTTTTCTTTGTCAGTAATACGGATATCACCTCTCGAAAGCTCCAGAATACCCTCAGAAGAAAAATACCTTAACATTCTTGTGACTGCTTCTCTTGCAGAGCTTATATACTTCGCGATCTGCTCATGGGTAAGTCTTACAGTCAGACTTCCGGTCTTTACGGTTTCGTCCCATAAAAATACCGCTATACGTTTATCAAGACTAAAAAACATTATCTGCTGCATTACCCATACCACATCCGAAAAACGCTTGACTGCGTTATCAAGAGCATAGTTCGCTACATAGAGATTTTTCTCAGCGACCTTCCCCATGACATCTCCGCTTACAATATATACTTCGCTGTCCTCCTCGGCATCTATCATAACATCAAACGTTATAGATTTGAGTACACACGATGCCGACAGCATACACACTTCACCTTGCTTAAACCGATATAATGTTATCTCCCTGCCATTCTCCGACAGAAGATAAGCACGCAGACAACCCTTTATTACAAGTATCGCTCCCGTGCATACATTTTCTGTTCCGTGAATGTTAGCGCCTTTTCGGAATCTGTATTCACCTGTATTTGCGCAAAGCAGTTCTCTTTGTTCATCTGTCAGCTCATCCCAGAAAGGAAAGTACTGTCTGTATACAAGCCGGCACTGCGGCAATTTGATTGGCATTATTTCACCTCTGTCCGGCCTTCAACACTTTATGTTCCGTATCAATTTATGAAAAATATACTGTTTCTTCCTCAGGCTTTTCGGCGTTCTTTACGTCCTGCACATAAAGCACCGGACCCGCTTCGCCGCCGAACATCTTGTCGCGCTCAGCTCTGACCTCCGCCGTTATCATATACCAACCCTTATTCTTCATACTGTCGGCTTTTTTCCATCTGCACATGAACCCTACATACTGTATATCCTCTGCGCAGCAGGCCATTGCAAATCTTCCTCCTACAAATGATCCCTTGGGGAATTTCGGACTCCTTGCAACAAGCGCCTTATACCTGATCGTCTTGCCGTCATAGTTCTGCGGTTTATCCATCGCATCAAGATACAGAAGTCCGAAATCCTCATCTTTTATCTCAACTATCGGCGCATCCATATCGTATGGCAGCGGATCTTCTATATCATCATTCTCGATCGTTCCGTCTTCATATTCATATACGATCGCCGTACGGCGGCTTACCGCCCTGACTATCGTATGAAGCGGCATCTTATCAAATCCCGGCTTACAGCGGTTAAAGAATACGACCTCTGCCGAATTCAGCTTATCGTAAACAAGCTGACGCATATTGTTGTTATAGCTTTCAAAGCTGTTCGCATCGGCAAACATCATTATCTGATATACCTGCCAGTTTCTCGGCAGTACCATACCCAATTCCTGAAGCGTCCACATACCGTTATACTCAAGCATGACTCTCTCTGACCTGCTCTTTTTCAGCGCATCCTCAAGAAATTTAGTATTGAGATCCTCTTTGCCCTTTGCGATAACTACGGTAACGTTTTTCCCGCCCTTATATTTTGACGTATCAAGCTCCTCGTCACCGTCTTCAAACAGTATACAAAGCGTCCTTTCCTTTGTCTGAAAGCGTTCGTCACACATTGTATCCTGTATAAATTTTGTCTTGCCCCCGTCAAGGAAGCCTAAAAACAGATATACCGGTATTTCCGTCATTTATTTCACTCCGTTCAGATTCCGAAAAGCTTTTTAAGCTCGTCTTCCTTAAGCTTTGATCCTATTACACATATCCTGCCGGTATAATCGGCAGCGCCTGTTCTGACATCAGATTCCTCCGGCACAAAATCATAATGTATCCATGAACCGTCCTGAGCCGCTACAATTCCCTTTGCGCGAAGAATAGTACCGTATTTTCCGCTGTCATTGAGCGCTTCAAGTATATTCTTTATCTCATCAATTGTAAACTTTTTAGCTGTTTCAACTCCCCAGCTTGTAAACACGTCATCCGCATGATGATGGTGATGATGATGCTCATGGTCATGTTCATGCTCATGTTCGTGATCGTGGCAATGACACTCTTCGCCGTCCTCATGGTGATGATGATGTTCATGTTCATGCTCATGCTCGTGATCATGACAGTGACACTCTTCGCCGTCCTCATGGTGATGATGATGTTCATGTTCATGCTCATGCTCATGCTCGTGATCATGACAGTGACACTCTTCGCCGTCCCGGTGATGATGATGGTGTTCCTCCTCCATGACATCATCAACTGTAAGCAAAGCCTTGCCGTCTGTTGCCGAAAGTATCTGTCCGCCTGTAAGGTCATCCCATGGTGTTGTAACGATCGAAGCCTTGGAGTTATGCTCTCTGATAAGCTCAAGTGCCTTATTAAGTTTATCGTCACTTACGTTCTGAGTACGGCTGAGAATAATAGTGCTTGCATATTCTATCTGATTATTATAGAATTCACCGAAGTTTTTCATATAACTCTTTACCTTGGAAGCATCCGCTACCGTAACAAAGCTGTTGAGAACGACCTCATCGCTTGCTACACTCTTTACAGCATTTATTACATCGGAGAGCTTTCCTACACCTGACGGCTCAATAAGAATCCTGTCAGGATGGTACTGTTCAAGTACCTTTGTCAGCGCTTCTCTGAAATCGCCGACAAGCGAACAGCATATACAGCCTGAATTCATTTCGTTTATCTGTATGCCTGCCTCCTTAAGGAAGCCTCCGTCAATTCCTATCTCACCGAATTCGTTTTCAATCAGAACAAGCTTTTCATCCTTGTAGCCCTCTTTGATAAGCTTCTTTATAAGAGTAGTTTTTCCTGCTCCTAAAAAGCCTGAAAAAATGTCAATTCTCGTCATGTTATTTCTCTCCTTTTTTCATTTCACCTGACCTGTAAAAACAGGCTAAAGCGTCTAAGCATTATTATATCCCTTTTAATATGAAAATTCAATATTTTTTATCCATGCAGGATCATATTTGTTAAAAGCTTTGCTTTAAACAAGAAAAGGCAAGCCGTAGGCTTGCTGACGTTCAGTGGGAGATTTTACTCCCACTGAACGGATATA
>CACYDC010000229.1 GCA_902773025.1 uncultured Ruminococcus sp. | reverse complement strand
TCAGTTCTTGTAAAAAATGGATTTGTAGAGCCGCTGATGGTGAATCAACGTATCAGATCTTATAAACTAAGTGATTTCACAAGAGATCATGAAAAAATAATAAAAAAAATGATTTCATAAGCGGTAATAACTCACGGCAACAGAATACGTATTATTCTGGAAAACGAATGGATGCAACAAGAAAATTTAACGGAAGAGCAGATGATTATTTAATTGGAAGGCCGGGATATTCCGATGCATTAATTGAGTGCATGTATTTCCGCTATAGTATTTCTGCAGCCTCAGTCATCGCTGATATCGGTTCCGGGACCGGAAAGTTCGCATGGTACCTGTTGGAAAAAGGAAATAAGGTATATTGTGTAGAGCCGAATTCGGATATGCGGAAAGCAGCGGAGCAAGAATTGGGGAAATATCCAAATTTTATCTCTGTCAATGGGACAGCTGAGAATACAACCCTTAATGAGGATTCTGTCGATTTTATTACGACTGCACAGGCATTCCACTGGTTTGATGTTGAAAGGTTTCGGAAAGAGTGCCACAGAATACTCAGGAATGGGGGGAAGGTATTTCTGGTATGGAATTCCAGAAATCAGGAAGATGTGATTAACCGGGAGCAGTATGAAATAAATACGCGGTATTGTCCTAATTTCACTGGGTTTAATGGAGGAATTCAACAGGATGACCAGCGAATTCGGGAATTCTTTCATAATGAGTATGAGTACCTGACTTTTGAAAATTCCCTAATTATGGATAAAAAGAAGTATATTGCCCGATGCCTTTCGAGCTCCTATTCCTTGAAGCAGGACGATACGAAATTTGAAGAGTACCTGGATGCATTGGAAAGACTATTTGATAAGTATGAAAATAACGGATCAATAATGATATCAAATTGCTCCATAGCATATGTTGGCAGAGTGTAATTGGGAAACAATGAGAGTAGTGTACTCTTGACAAAAGAACTAGGGTCTGTTATCAGTGTAAATGATCCCATTGGAAATAGGAATTCCGTAGGTTGTACGGCCCTCCTAATCTCGGTGGGATTATTTTCATTCTTAATTAACATTTTTTAGCTGTCATTTATTTACGAAGTTAAAATGGATCCAGACTTTTCGGTCTGGATCCATCAAGTTTGGTTACTATAGACCAGGCTCGTAGAGAAATTTACGAGCCTTTTTTTTCTATAAATCAGAATAATAGTTGGTAGTTTATCACGGAATCGATTATTTATCGGCAGCCTTTGCAGGACTATAATCGGGACAACAAGAAATGATCAACACATGGAATGAAAGCAGGTGAATAGAAATGCTGATCGGAAAAGGCCCCGGATCGTTCGGCGAATACGTAAAGACGATCCGGAAAACACAGAATTATTTTTAAAGATAGATGTATGAAAGGAGTTATATACGATGGCTAAACTTGAAAGGGTAATAAATGAAGATATAGATCATCTTCTTTCCCGCATCGAGCAGGGAATTCTGGATGGCAGCATATCTGCATCGCTGGAAGATTCCAGTGATTATACAGTAGGAGATGCCAGGTGCTGCCACCGCGTATTTGAACGATACAGTATGATTGGTGAAAACAGGGTGAGTATGAGTATCATGCTTTTTCAAAGTGGAGATTCCCCGGTTTATCTTTCTGCTATCACTTCCGGTGGAAGCCAGGCAGTTTTATTTAAGATCAATACCTGGGGAGAAGAGGCCTTTCTGAAGAAGCTGATAGAAATACTCTGACAATATGTATAACGAAAAAAGACCATGGAATATGTATATTCGATCATGATGTTCTGCATGGCAGGAGGGCTGCTGTTATATGCGGCCTTCTCGCCCTGGCAAAAGATCCGATGCTGATCCCGAAACACTGGGCAGCAAAAATGGATAACAAAAAAATACTGCCTAGTGATCGGCTTTGCCGTGTGCATATACCTGAGCTGGAAAATAGTCAGGAAACGATACTGAAATGGAAACAGGACTTATCATTGGCGTTGCTTCGGAGATGGCCTATCGATCCTTTCTTCGGAACAGAGCAAGCAGGATCGACAGACAGAGAACGACGGCTGTTAAGATCAGAGAGACCCAGATGACGTCATTTGCTCCAAGCAGTATCTCGATGATCGACAGTACAGATGCGAGAATGGAGACAATTCCAAAGGCTGTGATCAGATTAGTCAGAAGGTCTGTCCGTTTAGACTCGAGGTCTCTTTGGTGCTCCGCAAGAATGCTGATCTTGTGGTCGACATCAGCAATTGCTG
>CACYDC010000228.1 GCA_902773025.1 uncultured Ruminococcus sp. | reverse complement strand
TCCTCGACCTGTTGGTCAGTTAATCCTTTGTACTTCATCAAAAATTTCGTCCTTTCGTTTTTATCTTGATAGTGCACAGCACTTAGAAGTATTATACACTGACAATTCTTTACAGTCAATCATTTTTCTCTTGTACATACAAATTTTCTCTTGTACATACAAATTTTCTCTTGTAAATACAAATTTTCTCTTGTACATACAAATTTTACAAGATATTATCCTGTCGATTACGAGAAAGCATACTTAATTATCTATAGCAATACAGGGACTCACAATGAGTCCCTGTATTCTGTGCACAAAAACAAATGCATTATTTTGTCACACAGCCGCTTTGTTCAGGCAAATCTTTTTGCAATCTCCGCCACACTGTTGTCAGTTGTCCCCTGACCTATCGCAGCAAATTTCCATTCATTATTATGTCTGTATATTTCTCCGAATACCAATGCAGTACTGCCGGAATAATCCTCTGTGAGATTATAGCGCAGCAATTCACGGTTTGTCATTCCGTCAACGATACGGATATATGCATTTTGTATCATACCAAAATGCTGCTCACGCAGTCTTGCCTGAAAAATACTTACAACAACTATTATTTTATCATATTCGTTCGGCAAAGCGGCAAGATCCATATATATTGTTTCATCATCGCCGTCACCGGCGCCGGTCAGATTATCACCCATATGGCGGACACAGCCCGATTTGTGATCGAGGTTACCGAAGTATACAACATCATCCTTACTTATGATATGACCGTCAACAAGCAGGAATGCAGCCGCATCACAGTCTATGTCCTCCGGCTTAGGCCCGAAAAGCTTTTTCTTTCTCGGAGCCTCATCCCAGCCGAGCGCGGCAATAACACTGCTCAGTCCGCCGCTTTCTTTAGAAAGGCTGACTTTCTGTCCTTTTTGCAAACTGATCGACATTCTTACTCCCCCTTATTTTCTGCCGGGCACCCATTTCAATCCCCAGTGGAATGCGTTGTCAAGAGCACTGTGTCCGGGGAAGAACTGCACTATTTTTTCAACGCTGAAGGTAGTATCGGATACATTCTCAAACAGCACAAGTCCGCACATTTTTTCACTTGAATTAAACGAATCCATTTGTACAATTATATCCTCAGCTCCGGGATACTTTATTGTTACAACGGCATTAGCCTGCTGCCAGTTTGCTATTCCTTCATATATAAACGTATAAACGAGTACTCTTTTGATATCAGCGATTCTGTTACCGTCTATTCTGAGATTTTCTCCCGCGGCGCTTGCTCCGGTCCTGTCATCTCCGTCCAATGCGATATAAGGCGCCCTTGTCAGTGAACCAAAGGAATTCCCCAATGCCTGAACAGTACCTTTTTTACCGTTTTTCAATTCATAAAGACATCCGAGGTCAAGATCTATTCCCTGATTCACACCAAAAAGACTTGCGAAAAATCCCTGCTTCTGAGGGCGGGAATTCCAGTTAAGGTTTATGAGTATTTCTCCCAGACCCGAGCTTCCGCTTTTCCTCAGATTGACCTTATGTCCTTTTGTTAAATTAATTGACATTTTCTGCTCCTCAATTATTCGGCACGTATACCGTAATTTGCGCAGAGTGCGCCCAGACCGCCCTGGAATCCGCTGCCTATTGCATTGAATTTCCATTCAGCGCCGTTTTTATATAGCTCGCCGACAACAACTGCTGTTTCGATCGAGAAATCCTCACCCAGATCATATCTGATAAGCTCCTGGCCTGTTGAAATATCAACTATTCTGATAAAGGCATTGCTTACCTGACCGAAATTCTGACGTCTGGACTCTGCTTCATATATAGTTACGGTAAATGCAATTCTTTCTATGTGGTCCGGTACCAGCGAAAGATCGATCTTTATCTGTTCGTCATCGCCCTCGCCGTCGCCTGTAAGGTTATCACCCATATGTTCAACAGCGCCTGACGGGTGTTTAAGATTTCCGTAAAATACGAATTCCTTATCTGACGGACAAATTCCCTCTATACCGAGCATAAAAACTGCCGCATCGAGATCGAATGCTCCGCCTGTATCATAGCGGTTAACATCCCAGCCAAGTCCGACCATTATATTCTTAAGGCCCGGATTATCCTTTGTAAGACTGATTTTCTGACCCTTTGAAAGACAAACTGACATTTTAAATCCTCCTCTTATATCTATCTAAGTATTATCAAAATCTGTTTTTAGGCAACCTCTATACCAAAGCTGCCGCAAAGCGCAGCAAGTCCGCCCTGATAGCCGCTGCCGATAGCGTTGAATTTCCATTCTCCGTTATTTCTGTAAATTTCACCGACAACAACTGCTGTTTCGATCGAGAAATCCTCACCGAGATCATAGCGTATCATTTCCCTGCCTGTTACCAGATCAACTATTCTTATATAGGCGTTGCTTACCTGGCCGAAATTCTGACGGCGTCTGTCTGCATCATAGATTGTAACTGTAAATGCAACTCTGTCGATATTATTAGGAATAAGAGAAAGATCAACCTGTATCTCCTCATCATCGCCCTCACCCTCACCGGTAAGGTTATCACCCATATGCTTTACTGCGCCTGAGGAATGTTCAAGATTACCATAGAAAATGAATTCCTTTTCTGTCGGACATCTTCCGTTTGAGCCAAGCATGAATGCTGATGCATCAAGGTCGAAATCATAACCGGTATCAAATTCATTTACATCCCAGCCAAGACCTACCATAATGTTTTTCAGACCCGGATTACCCTTTGTAAGGTCAACCTTCTGACCTTTTGTTAAACTTATCGGCATAATTAAGCCCTCCTGTTATCTTATTTATTTTTTACAGCCAACGCTGTTTTAAACATTATTAACAACAAATATTTATCTTTTTGCTTTCGGAACATTATATGTTCTGTTGAATTCTTCCTTGATATCCTGAAGCTTAGCCTGATCGCTGATACGCTGATTATGAGCATCCTCCTGGATCTTCTTTGTTTCATCGATACCGTTCATAATTGTTCTCCATGTTGTTTCGAGTGTTTCTATCTTGATGGAGCTTCCGGAAGCGAGTCTTGCTGTCATCTTTGCCTGTTCTACGCTGTTCTGAGCATTTTTAACAAGCATTTCGTTTGTCTTATCGTCCAGAGCCTGCATTGCTTCTGCCTGAACACGCTGTCTTTTAAGCATGATAGCCTGAGCAAGCGCCTGCTTGAATACAGGAAGTGTTACGATAAATGCAGAATTGATCTTTCTTACAAGGTTCATGTTACTGTATTCGATCGTCTTTATCATAGGAATAGACTGCATTGCAACATTTTCTGCCGTTCTGAGGTCCTGAGTTCTCTGTTCAAGCATCATAAGTGCCTGCTGACAAGCCTGAATTTCGAACTGGATAGAATTATCACCTGTTGCTTCCATATCAGCCTGTCTTTTTGCTATATATTCTTCAATTTCTTTACAGCCCTGTTCGCCCGCAAGGATATACTTTACTAATTTGTGGTAATAATCTACATTTGCATCGAACATCTGATCAAGATTCCTGTTGGAATGTTTGATCTCATCCTCATACTTTTTAAGCTCCACATAGATCTTGTCTACCTCATCACCCATTGTATGGTACTTAGCCAATATCTTGTCAAGCTGTTTTTTTGCATTGTTGAACAGCTTCTTGAAGAATCCGGGTTCTTCCTTGATCTCATTGATATCGAATTTATCCATGATCTTTGCAAGCTGATTAAGCATATTGCTTGATTCATCCAACTGCTTGAGGCTCATACTGTTAAGCACTACATCCGAAGCCTTTGAGATCTCATCTGCAACCTCTGCGCCGAAGGTTACGATCGTTTCCATATCATCGACCTGGATCCTGCTGACAAGCTCGTCAACTTCCTTGGAATTAACAAGCTCCTGATTCATTTTTTGTCTTTCAGCAACGATATCATATGTTTCTACAACAGGATTCTCAGGAGTACCCACCTTAACTTCTTCGGTAATCTGTTCTTTTTCTGCTGTCTGCGTTGTCATCTGGTTATTTGCCTGTGTGTTTACCTTTGTAAAATCAAGTCCCATAATCAATTACCTCTCTTAAAAAATTTTTCACGCCATGTTTTTTTTGTAACAGGCTTATCGCTGACTCTGCTGAAATTCGGTACTTTCAGATCATACATATATTCTCCGATCTGGTGTTCGACAAATGGTTCCTTCCCAGGATTAAAATACCGTTCTATAGTCTGATAGCCGGTAGGTACGAATACCGCAACGTCAAATCCCACAAGGCTGAGGAATGTTATAAATATTGTATCCTCAAGCGACATGCTTTGTTCGTCGAGCGACAGGCATATAACTTTCGGATTCACCCTTGTGAAGTCAAACTTCTGTATCAGACGGACAATAGTTTTATCTAAATTGAGAACGGTAGCGACTATTGTATATTCTGTACCGTTTTCAAAAGTACCCCTTATAAATCTTTCATTAATAAGCACCTGAAGCTTATCGAGTATATGTTCCTGAGCCTCTTCTCTCAGCACACCATATCTGTAAAGCGCGCTTCTCTTGATAGCCTCTTTTTGCAGACGGCCGTTTTTAAAGAAAATACCCGACTCCTGCTTCATCGGATTTGGCGCACCCGACGGTATGATCGGGAAATGATCAAACACGATCGTATCGGAAGTAAACAGCCTTTTTACACCTATCCAGTAGTTTTCGACATCCCTGTTCTTTACTCCGCACGCCTTTGAAAAAAGCACCGGTATTGTTACCACATCATTTGAAACCTTGAAATTTGGTCTGTATTTCAGTTCCTCGCGCCAATAGATATCAACTTCCTCATAAGTGGTTGTAAGGACGATAGGATCAGCCCTGCCGTACTGTTGATTACGGTACAGTCCGGAATCCTCATACATCACCTTATCGAGTTCTTTTTCCGCATGATATGCTACAGTTCCTATCCTGAGCGAAGCTGCCTCCTGCGGATATCTTGTCACATTCAGGCTCTCATTATATGTAATTTCGTAAAGAAGCTTATCCTCCAGCATACCCTTTTTATTTTTATCGGGTATAAGTATAAGGACATCGACCGGCAGTCTTGCAAGAAGCTTCAGAAATGACGCTTCATTTTCATTCCGGCATCCGCCCATATAAATAAACAGAGAAACATCCGGCATATTCCAGCCCTGAAAAAGCTTAGGTATATACCGTTTAAGCCAGCATATCAGATAAACTGCTTTGTTAGTCAGCCGGTTCATATTGGAGTCTTTCTCCTGTGACAATTCGAGCATTACATCCGTAAATGCCTTAGACATAACCTTCTGAAGTTCGGGATTCTGCGGATAGCTTATATTGGTATCCATATCCCTGACAAGCTGATCAAGACGCGTATAATTCCGTTTATTTATTTTTCCTATTTCCTCAAACGTCGGCTGCGGTATCTGCTCATCAACGATAACGAGCCGTCTGCCGCTGTTTTTCTGATCAAACTGAAACTGATAAAGCTCATTCAGATAATTTATTCTGTCCTCCACACCGTTTATCCTGATAAAGCAGTTATAATACAGTTTCGGATCATTTCCTCTTGAGGTTATCGGAGTTTTCAGATCGTCCATTCCCTTACCCTTGATCCATGCGTTCGTACAGTTAAGGATCGAGGGCAGCGGACCGTATATTTTCTGCATATTTTCCTGTTCAGCAAGCTTATCGCGCATTGATCTCAGGCTGAATTCACGGGGAAACACCTTCATATCGGCTGTCCTGTATTCTCTTGAAAACTCAGAATCAGGATCCAGTCCAAGATAAGTACCATCGCCGTTATATTGCAGCAATACTATATCGCAGCCTGCTCCTGACAGGATCCTCAGCAGCATCAGATCATAGCTTCCGGGTTCAGCCTCATACAGTATTTTAGGCACTTCATCATTTCCGAGCCGGGTCACGATCCTTTCAAACTTATAATACAGCCAGCACATAAATTTAATATATGCATTTTTCAGCATATTCTCATTTTTTCCTTTTTTTTGAAGTCCGCTCAAAGTATCGTAGATTGCTCCTGAAACCGCATCATTCTGGTAGGAATTCATTCTTGGCAGCCATTTTTTCAGGCTTTGTGATATAAAAGTCTTGTCATTCCTGAACGCTGTGCCCATCATTTCATTATAGTAAGACAGGTTTTTATTATCCGGGTTAGGAATTTTCCCTTCTAAAACAACGCCGTTTTGTCTGGCAGACGAATAGTACTTTCCTATAAAATCTAATATTTCATCATTACAGCCGTTTATTCTGTAGAAATACACACTATTATCCGTTCTGGAACTCAGGGGCGTAAAAAAATCTCCGAGTGATCTTATCTCTTTCTGATTAAACACTGACATTTCACCTTCAGTACCTGTTCATTTTATTCTTATTCATAACATAGCCGAAACCTGCGCCGGTAAAACCGCCGATGATATGTGTCAGCTGGGATACATTATCATTCAGGAACAGACCGTCATAGATCTGTCCTCCGATATAGAACAAAGCCACAAGAATAAGTGTAACCGGAATCTCACCATTTTTGAAATTAACAAATGCTGACAGGAGTATCATCATAAAAACGACACCGCTTGCGCCGAGCAAGCCTATACCCGGGAAGAGTACAAACTGCACAAGGCCTGTCACAAGAGCAGTTGCGAGTATCACAAAAAGCATATTAGAGCTTCCGTATTTTTCCTCAAGTATAGGGCCCACTACCAATATCATCATCATATTTCCGACAAAGTGATCCCAGTTAGCATGACCTATAACATGGCCGAAAAATCTGATATATGTACAAGGATCAAGCAACGATGATCGGTAGACGCTGAAAAAAATGTGATTTGCCCAACCGCCAAGCAGCAAATTCAATACATAAGCACCAAGACTCAGAAAAAAGAATCCCAGTACAACAGGAGAATTAAAAGAAACCTTCAGTTTTCCGACCTTCATATTCCTCACCCTTTTGACATAATGTATATTTAAATAACCAAAAAACACGTCATCGGCACAAATTTCAAGTACAAACACCACAGCTTAAACATTCCAGTGTCCAACAAATTCAATTCACACCTATACAATGAATATTGTACTACTTATAAGATAATTTGTCAATATTTTTGTTAACTCTGCCGGCCCGTATAAATTGCAATATAAAATGTCAGTGAAATTAAGCGACATTTGAATATTTAAGAAGGTCGTTAGCAGACATTCCGTTGAAGATTCTTCTTGGGTAGTTATTGATCCAGTTTTCAATCATCTTAATTCTCCCTA
>CACYDC010000227.1 GCA_902773025.1 uncultured Ruminococcus sp. | reverse complement strand
TATGTCAGTTTACTGTTAACTTTGATCGTCTGCACAGGCTGGTAAACCCTGATCTTGACCCGGGCTTTTTTCTTCTTTTTATCCTTTGATCTGACAGTAATGTATACGGTACCCGGACGCTTGGCTACGATCTTGCCCTTCTTGGAGACCGTTGCGATCCGCTTGTTTGATGTTTTGAACTCCAAGCGTTTTATAGAAACCTTAGGGGTAGTCTTTACTTTCAACTTAACGGACTTATTGACAAAGAGGATCTTTCCATTTTTAACATTAGTAATCTTGACATGGCGTACCACGCGACTGGCCGCCGAAGCATCCATGCTAGGCACAACCAATAACACCAATAAAAGCGAAATCACAAGCAGCTTAATTGTTTTATTCAAACTATTGCAAATACTATTTTTCATATGTACTGATCCTCGAAACCCTATACTATATAGTGAAACCCTTGCTTAAGCATGTCTCTCTAAAAAAGCCTTCCTAGTCACAAAATTATATATTGTGACGACAGCTGTCGCGATAATCTTGGCTATCATTTCCATGATACGTTCACTTATCAACCCTGTCAGCCACTCGCTCTTAGCATACACTTGATCTACAGAAAGATATAATAGCAATTCATTTAAACCTAAACCAATAATCGATAGTATAACAAACAGTATGAACTCTCGCGTTTTTGAAAGATCATCTCTCCCCTCAAAAACAAACTGCATACTAAGAATATAGTTAACTATAACAGAAACTGTGAACCCAATCATACCAGAGATCAAATAGGGTATCCCGGTATAATTGCATAACGTATATAATCCGAAGTCTATGCAAAAACATAACCCCCCGACGAAAGAAAACTTAATAAATTGTACAATAAGTTGCTTCACGCAATTAGCTCTTTTTCTTGTTCCATAGCTCTATACAATTCCATTTCAAAATCCTGTCTGTTCTTCTGATAAATAGTCTTTAAAACCAGACCGGCAAAAAACGATTGAACTGCAGCCAGTATGACAAAACAACAAACAATTAAAGTAGGGAATCGTTCCACCATGCCTGTTTTAGCAAATCCAATTGCAACGGGAACAAAAAAACCGACTCCCAACAACACAAGGATTATTGACAGTAAACCAAAATATGACATTGGGCGATATGTTCGGAATAGACGTCCAATAGTATGTAGCACTTTGAAACCGTCCGAATAGGTATTAAGCTTAGACTCACTCCCCTCTGGCCGATCTTGATAATCGATTACTACATTTTCGACAAACAGATTCTTATCGATGGCATGAATCGTCATCTCTGTCTCAATTTCAAACCCCTTAGAAAGCACCGGAAATGTCTTGACAAATCGGTAACTAAAAGCTCTATAACCGGTCATTATATCTTTAATATCATTATGGAAGAGCATGTTTATCGACTTTCGCACCACCGAGTTGCCCAAATTATGGAATGGTCTTTTATTCTCTTCGTAATAGGTCGACGACAGACGATCACCGACAACCATATCCACCTTTCTCGTCAAAACTTTATCTACCATCTCTTTCACATGCTTTGCAGGATAAGTATCATCTCCATCAACCATAACATAACACTGCGCATCAATCTCTTGGAACATGCGTCGAATCACATTACCTTTGCCTTGCTGATACTCATAACGAACTACCGCCCCAGCATTAAGCGCGATGTTGTCGGTACCATCAGTTGAATTATTATCGTAAACAAAAATAACAGCGTCTGGCAACTCACGCTTAAAATCTTCTACTACTTTTTTGATTGTTTTTGCCTCGTTATAACACGGAATTAGTATTGCAATCCTATCCATTTCAAATCCTTTCTGTCTACAGCACACTTAATAACTGTTTTATATAACACTTTGTTTAGTATTTATCCACTCTTTTATCGCTTCATGAATTCTTTTAGCATTACTGTAATCATAGAATGCAAAGAAATCATCTGCTCTCTTCCTATATTCTTCCGGCATCCGGCAGTCTTGCTCCATAAAGGAGCAGATGAGCTGTACTGCTTTTTCATACTCTGTGCACAATGGACCGAATCCCATTGTTGCAAACTTCATGCCGCCTTCCTCAAAGCGCATCGGTATCTCATTCGGTTGATAGTATATCACGGGTTTCCTCATATAGCCGAAATCATAGTGGATACCGGAGTAATCTGTAATCATTAAGCTGGAGTCCGTGAGCACCTTTTCATAACTGACATCACCGCTCATCGGCACAATATCTACTGAATCATTACGGTCATAATCATCGATTTGAACACTCATCAAAGGATGTACCAAAAAAACTACCCGATAACCAGTCTTTCTTGCCGTATCTATAATCCTTTGATCATTAATCAGAGAATTATAGATTTTGAAATAGTTAGTTTTTTTGAAATCTTCATTATACCTGCTTCCTGTCTCGCGGTCCCCATCTTTAACAAGACTTCTACGCCAAGTCGGGGTAATCAATATCTGCTTCTTATCATCATTCTTCAATCCATCAAATCTCGCCATGCCGGTTAGAGCTATCTGGTCCTCTGTATAGCCGTAACAGGGATGCAGCAGATGTTTAACTTCATACTTGGAACTTGTTGTATAGAACATCGTATTATCAAAGATGCGATTCTGGTAATCCGCATTCTTCTGGATAGTCACACCATGTGCTATGCAGACCAACTTCGCATTAAACAGATCCTTGACCGTGTGCGTTGTACGGGAAGTATATCCAAGATACTGAATGATATCAGGATGAGTCGCAACAATCGTTTCAGCAAAAAGTGCAAGCATCTTACACTTGAAAGACCCATAGACCAGGATCCTGTTGCCAAACTCCTTCTTTAACCGCGGATAATCCGGGCAGTCCGAATTGATGACATAGTAACTCTCTATGTCCTTATCGTGGTGAAAGGCATAGCGGAAAGCATACTCTCCATTGTCTCCGGCTTTGAACAGCTTGTCGAAATATAGCCAGATCCTTCTCCCTCTGTATTTATCTTTGTCTTTCCAGTAGACCCGGCGAATCCGAATCACAGAAAACAGATCAAAGTAATCGCAGCGGTTCTTAATGGCACTGCCCGCCAGATACGCAGCCGCTTCTGCGTGATAAACCAATTCTCTGCGCTTTTTGTGTACCCGATTCATCTGGATAATCTTGATTTCTGTTTTCCTTTTATCATAGATTAATGCTTCATCATCGCTGATCATCCAGTAGCTGTGAGGAAGTCTGGAAAACAGTCTTGAAGGTGCACGAAAAAATTGAAGAGGCAATGGTTTCTCCCGGTCTCCCACATGGAGGGAAAACCGTAAACCTGATTGCCTGATATCATTCAAAGATGTTTCAAAACTGAAAGTATATTGTTTACTGATTGATCGTCCGAACGCTTTAGTTAGTGAATATACACCCGTTTCTTTATAGGGTATCGTTTTATTTCCACAACATATACTGATCGCCTCCGGATAACATTTCATCAAATAATGGTCACTAAAGGCAGCATCGAAAACCAGTTTTCCATGTTCTTGATTAATACATGTAATAACTATCCTTGAAGCATCTTTGATAGTATAACCGGCATTATTGATCGAAAATACCAACTTGCCGTTAATCAGCGTGTATCCGCCGCGCTTGAGCCCCTCATCTCCGTGTTTCAAGTATATAAACCAGCTTCGTATTTGATCCTGGTGTTCATTTGATGCCATTAAATGAGAATCCAGGATGACATCATCATCAATTAACTGCAGAATCTCCTCTGCCAAAGCAAAGAATTCATCTGTCTCTTCCCTATTCAACAGTTCTCGGTTGAACTCATCTATATTTGCTTCGAATCTGGCAAATAGTTGAGAGAATACTTCTTCCTGAACAGCGCGCGAAGCCCTGCTGTCGTCGGTCAAAGATCTTTTGACCATTGGTAAATATTTGTTTTGTAAAGCTTCAATATAACTCGCTTTACTGTTCAGTTCATCCATCACGTTACCCCATTAACTTAGCATATCTGAATGTGGATCAGTGCTGTAAATAAAGGAATTTTTCCGGTTTACTCTTTTTATCGAACATAATACTGTATTGCAGGCGTTCATACTGATCTACTTTTTTCTTCAGAGCAGTTTTGCTGTTTCTGTCATATAGCTTTCCTTGTTTATCCATATAACAAATATTAGTCAAAACCGGTATATCTTTATACAAATCCATCAGATATTTCTCATAACCAGTCATTTTGCCACCAGTCTTTTGCATGAGAAAAGCATGTAGATAATTAGCACTTATGTCAATACCGTTTTCCTCCTCAATATCATAATTGGTCCAAATCATAAACGGCACATGATACTTTTGCTCGTTTTCTGCAAATGACAATTGATCATCACCCTTGCTCAACAAAACGTTATAGAAGGCTTCTCCCAATTTTGGTTGATGGTCTCCGAAGAAAACTATGACAGTAGGCTCCTGAATATTACTATAGTATTTGATCAATTGTTCAAGCGCTTTATCCGACAAGTTCATCAAATTCATAAACTGATACGCCTCTTCATCATATTGGTTCGGATCCGTGATCTTGATGACCTCCGGCTCCACAACACCCTCTTCAAAGAGATATCTCGCATGATTCTGTATGGTTACATTGAACATGAAGAATGGCTCCGTTCCCTGCTTCCTGCATTCTTCGTACTCTTTTTCGACATACTCATAGTCCGCTGTATCTGACACATATGCTCTTATTTTCTCAAGGTTTTGAACATCCTCAACCGAAACATGCTTATCAAAGCCCAAGTTAGGATATGCAACATCTCTGCTGTAAGATGTCCGGGTACCCGGATGGAAGGCGACATTGCCTGTGTATCCCTGATCCTTGAGATTCCATGCCAAAGATCCCATCTTGTCCCTGATCATCGTTCTGTAGGGCACAGCATTTGTCGGCAGAAAACGAACCGTATTGCCTGTTAAAAACTCAAATTCTGTATTTGCCGTATGTCCTCCGTAAACGGAAGTATGCAAGGTCCCTTTAATAGTGTTTTCTTTTAAACTATGGAAGAATGGCATATAATCCTGATTGATATGAACTTCACCAACCGCTTCATAATCGGTAAATGACTCGTTCATAATCACGATGACATTTGGATTGCTTTCTGTTGGCACTTGAATCTCGTCAGCCTGATCAGATATATACCTCTCTGTCAGCTTCTTAATCTCATTTTTGCTATAGCCCTCCGGCTTCTTGATCGAAGCATTCTGAACCGTCATAGCAAAGCCCAACAAATATCCATGGCTGTTATAAGATCGTTTTGGTTTGAAGCTGGAAAAATAGATGTGATGCTGATCAAGATAATCGCTACTAAAAACCGCCCACATGCCGCTTGCTAGTATTACAGTAACTGCCAGCGGTATGAGACGCATCTTCCATGTCTTGCATCCCTTTTCTTCGCGAAATGCCAGCACAAGAGCAATCCATGCTATAGTGACAACAATTCCCCAGACAAGAGATTTATTGATCGTTATCGAATAGGTCTTGGCCACACTGAATGCAGTCTTCCACAGGAATAAATCGTTATACATCAACGGCGCATCTCTATAGATAATAAGCATCTTGCAAATGAAGGCAAAAACAAAAAAGACTGCAATTGTTAATATAGATGTCAACCCGAAACGATTGGATATCGTGAAAACAGCCCACCAGAAAGCGACAATAATAAGAAGATTGAGCAATCCATTGAGATGAAACAACATCTTGGCAAGTGCTATTGTCCCCATGCCGGATACTTTCTGTATCACAAAAAATGCAGCAAAGGGTGTTAAGATGAAAAGCACCGTTTGTGCCAGGCGATTAAGATTCAGTTGTCTGCCTCTTTGATTGAGCTTCTCCTGCAGCCAGGGAAGCGGAAAAAGAACGGCTATCAGAACGGCAGCTAGCAAGGCAAGGAAAAAGGCAAAGACTTTGTATGCAAATGATAAGAACACAGATTTATTAAAAATCTGCTCACCTGTCTTCTGATTGGACAGCAGTCCTACCGGACGTTCTGATTGAACATCCTCCGAGGCAACACGTATAGTGTATAACTCATCTTTTTTGATCTTGACACCTTTTTTATTGTAGTTTACATGTTTATCAGAAACTACTGCTTTCTCATTCAGCTGCTCGGTATCACCGTTAAAGGAGAAATAAGTAAGCGCCTGATTCGCAACCATTGAGGCATCCAATGATGCCGATGCTATTTCGCTGCCTTGCTTGTCAATAACAGCAAGAGTAATCTTACCGCTGGCTTTGTATCGACCCGGATTATCAACCAGGATGCCGACCATACTGATCCTGTTGGTCTTGGCTGTGAACTCTTGCTCAACCATCTGAGTTCCAAGCAATGATTCTCCTTCTCCGGCCTGAATCAGCAATTCATCTGATTCACCTTCAAAGCGCTCACCACCCACATAAGAGACTTCCCTCAATAAACTCGTACTGTTGACAGCAAGAAAGACCCCGCATGCCACCAACAAGATGACTGCGACCAGTTTTCGTATAGTGAAATTTTTACGTATTTCTCTCATTACTTTCTATTATTTGTAAAGAGCCCTGACACGATTCATGACACCGCTGATCGTTTTGCTGCGTGTATCAATGCGTTTAGTCATTTCATCGACAATATCCGCCTGCTCTATCATATGGTTGCGACAATCCTCCCATTGACTCATCCGATCGATAACTTGTTGATAACTAACCGTAGTGCTAATAAGGAACTTTGCGTTCGAATAATTGGGATAATGCCAATCCTTCCCATCAAAGAACAATTTCTTGTACCATGACTTAAGACTGATAGGCATGCGTACCGTTCCCCCCTGCAATCTGTATTTTCGAGCCCATCTAAGATAACTCACCGGCACATCAAGCAACTGCAAGGGCAGTATGTTTAATCGTATCCCAGGGAATTCTGTCTCTGCCATGTTAAGGCTGTTTATAAAGATAGTCGAACAATCAACATAATGGATAACCGTAGGAGTCTGATCGTTATTAAAGTTCTCAACTGCTCTGTCGGGGAATCTGTTCTCTACAGCTTCCTGTAATGACGACTGAGCTTTTGACAAATCTGCTTCATCAACAAAGACATCTAAACAGGGCATGTCTTCCTTTTTCTTTTCATATACATTCCGAACCGCCAAGCCGCCCGCGATGTATTTAATATGATTATCCTTAAATACAGAATCAATCTCTGCCACTAATTGTAATACGCATTCAGATATGGTTCTCATGATCTATTCCCCGCTTTTTCAAATCATACAGGATCATACCATTGCGGCTTTTTTTAAGAACCTGGCGATAGTATCTGTTCGCTGTCTCATGCTGTCCGATATGATCATACAGATCACCGACATATTTTTTGATTTCCATATCCTCCTGATGCCTGCAATTAGAGTATATTTTTTTTATTTCATCCTTATCCGGTTTCTCTGTTTGAGATATATACCAAAGATAGGCGCGTTCAGTCTCGTGCTGTCCGATAATCTGAGCATATTGTGAAAGAGAATCCAGCAACTGTTTGACTGCCGCAGTGTTCTCTTCGTATTTTTTGATCTTCAGTTCACTTAATGACTCGCAGATGTCGCAATACTCTTTGCTTCGGGAGAATTCCGGATGCAGATCCACCATAATCTTTGCGCGTTCAACTTTATCAGAATGAATCAGTGTAAGAATCATAGTTTCAAGCAGATCCTCATTGAGATGAACTGAGTGCTTGAACTTATAATATGAGTACCTGAATTGAGTGCCGAAATACTCTTTAAACTCAGAATTCAGCTTCTTTATGACTTTATGATCAAAACTCCACGACTTGCTGTTCAGTCGCTTAGCAATCTCATCCAAGTATGCTTTTCTGATCTCGCTGAAATCCTTCTCAACAGCAAACCAGGCAAAAAGACGTTCTACTCGATCTGCTTTATTATCGTAAAGCAACTGATTGTAGTTAACCTCATCGCACCACTCTCTGATCTGTGGTTCGAACTTCCTGTAAGATACCGTTGAACTCTTGATAGAGGGATGTATCTTCCTCTCTTTCGGCTTGGGGATCATATCCCAATAGGAGTCATAATTCTCAATCATTTCATAGAAGACACCGATTGGCACGGGAAAACTGTGCCCTTCAAAATCCACATATTTCTGTGACGCCATCCACTCTTTTTTGAAGACATAAGGCATACAGCTCCATCGGCCACACCAATAATCGCAGTCTTCTTCCTTATAAGTAATTCTTTTTAGTATTTCTTCTTTTACAGATTCGACCGATTCAGTTTTTAGCTTTTCTTTGTAATAGTAAAAGAGTTCAGGATTGATCATTTCTGCCGGCATATATAAGCTGCCGAACAGAATATAGTTATTGGAAATCTCAGAATACAGCCACAGATGTTGTATGAAGTCTATCTGTTCCTCTTTGGTATTGGGGAACGGATCCATGATAAAGACTTCGACCTGACATCCTTTAGGTGCGCCGTAATCAAGCCTGCTCTCAAGAATATCCGTTGATTCAAGATCAAAATACCTGGCAGTCGGATTAAGATATGTTCGGTTATTGTTCTCTGTAGTCCATGAACGGTTTTTAAAAGTCATTTCACTCATGACTCTATCTAACTTCTCGAACTCGCTGCGTTTGATCAATACATCCGCATCATCGTCCCAAGGCAGAAACCCGCCGTTGCGGACACCACCCAAGGCCGTGCCGCCGGCATAGAAGTATTCGATGCAATGTTCTTTACAAATAACATCGAACTCTTCCATAAGTATGAGTAGTTTTTGCTGAATGTTATTCATCCTTATTATCCTAGCTACGTCTAAGCAAACACCTCAGTTGTTGATTTTTCAGTAATCAAAATCCGGAGAGCCACTAACAAAAGACAATGGTATCATGATCGGGAGAGAAACAACTATAGGCCAGATATATCTAAAATAGTAACCGCCGCAAGGCCCAAGTAGACCCATCAACAAAACACTCAAAAATAAAACTCCTATAGATATCCAGATTTTATTATTCCTTCTACACAAATAAAAGAACCACAATAATAGCATCCAAATAATAAAGCCGGCTTTATTCAGCAACGAAACTATTGGCAGTTTGAATACTGCTTCACTAAACTCTGTATAAGCCGCTCGGAAATTACGAATTCGCTTTGTTTGCGGATATCTTATATTCAAAGAATGATTAATCATCCTCGAGTTGCATTTCTCCATGGACTCTGTCGAATAATCATAATCATTATAATACTCTCCAGATAATCTGGGACTAATATAAAAAAAGTCGTATATTTGATTCGCAGTAGCCTGTAAATACACTCCAGGATGCTTAATGAACATATGTAGCCACGCCTGAAAGTATTGAATCAAATCT
>CACYDC010000226.1 GCA_902773025.1 uncultured Ruminococcus sp. | reverse complement strand
CTTGTTTTCAACAATTTTACACCAATTGTTGATATCCGTGGGGTAAAAATCTTGACTTTTATACATTTTGTTATATAATATTTCAATAACAGCAAGCATAAAGGAGTAGTAATAATGAAATATTGCGGCAAATGCAAAGAAATCTATTTTTCCGATAATAATATAAAATGCAGATACTGCGGAAAAAAGCTGATATCCGACCCAAGCAGCTGGTCGCCTGTCCATATTATCACTGCAAACGGCTTTGAACTGGAAAGAATTCGCGCTGCTGTCGAAAGCGCCGATATACCTTATTCATATCAGGAATCAAAGAATGACGCCGGCATTCAGATCCTGAATTCAGCGCCTCCGGAAAACTGCGATGTATTTGTGCCTCTTAGCGCATATAATGACGCTTTGGACGTATTGATCGGTATCGGCGCATTAAAGGAGAATGATATCCCCGACATAGATGATGAAAACAAAGCGCTGCTTGAGGACACGAAAAAAAATACAGAAAATGAGGAACTCTCTCCTCAGAAAGCACGTCTGATCCGAATTCTTTCTGCAATTGCATTTTTGATTATCTTGGCAGGTGTTGTATATCTTACTGATTTGTTTACCGGGTTTATTAAGGGCTTATTCTGAAAACATATAAAATATACAATATTTGTAGGTTATTATGTCTTGTAATATATAAACGTGTGTTGTATAATCAGTGTATACAACAGTTAATGAGGTATTGTTTATGAAGATCTCTACAAAAGGCCGTTATGCGCTCAGAATGATGCTCGATCTTGCGATTCATCAGTCAGAAGGTTTTGTATCCTTAAAGGACATTGCTTCGCGTCAGGACATTTCTAAAAAGTATCTTGAGCAAATCGTACCGCTTCTCAAGCAATCCGGTTTTATGAGGACAAACCGCGGCTATCAGGGAGGTTATATGCTTTCCCGGCCTGCTTCAGCTTTCACCGTTGGCGATATTCTGCGGCTGACTGAAGGTAATCTTGCTCCTGTCGCCTGTCTTGAAACTGAACCAAACGAATGTCTTCGTCGGAGCGAATGTATTACACTTCCTATATGGACCGGACTTTATAAAGCAATAACTGACTATCTTGACAGCATAACTCTTCAGGATATCATCGACAGATATAAAAGCGATAACGGCGGAGATTATTATATCTGATACTCCATATGTTAACAAAATATCCCCCCGACCATCACATCGGGGGGATTACAATTATTCAATTCAATCAATGTCCAAGGAAACCTAATCCATGCTTTGCAACTGTTCCCTTACCCATCTTAAAGCTTCCGTCATCAACATCCTCTATATAGCTGTTAGAGTAGTCCGCCGAAAGATTTGCTACATTATAAAGAATAGCGGTACCCTTGAGCGTATAACCCTCTTCCATAGAAATCTTATAATTCATAAAATAGAATATGTTGTTCTCGGATTCTTCAGAAGTCAGCTTTTGCTTTGAAATCTTTACTTCAATATTTTCTACACCTTCAACATACATCGGTGATGACGGTATCGCATTACCTTCTTCATCCTTATCGTTGATCTTATACTCAAGTCTGGTAGAATTAGGATACATTATCATATACTGAGATTCGGATTCTTCTGCAGCAAACAGCTCCTCCCAATATACCTCATGTACATCGGGTGAAATCTCAGTTTCACCTGACATTCCGTCTATATAATAGAAGTACTTACAAACTCTCGCATATCTGAGCAAAAAGCTCTCTATTTCTGTTGCTTTATCCTGTTCATGCGCAGTAACCGAAGCCTGGGAATAATTTCTTAATGCTGACGCAAATATACCCACACCCATTCCTGCCGTAATCGAAAGTATTGCGACCGTTACAACAAGCTCAACAAGCGTATACGCTTTTTTAGTCTTAAACTTTTTCATATTCGTTCTCCTTTCATTATGAATGTTTATACGGAACGAAGGACTCATATGTAAATGCGCCATTTGCTGATTCAAAACGAGTCTTTATTGTTATTCCATCGAAAGCAACGTCATCCTTACCCTGATCCGAAAGATCCATTGTTGTTCTTGTTTCAGGTATGATAGAGAACTGATATGTTTCGCCGTCCGGGAAATGCACTACATAATCACCGGGAGTGCTTCCTTCTTCCGGTGCTATAAACACAGCATCAGGAACCTGTACCATAACAGCTTGGACCAAAGCCTGACTGACTTTATCCTCGATCTCACCGGTACCGGAACGCATTTCCGACATATCCTCTGTAATATCATCTACCAGATCGAGCGCGTCCAATGCTTCCTCTTTCTCGATATTCATTCGTTTTACGGTATTCAGAACGATCTCATTGACCGATGCATTTAATGCCGAAGCTTTATTCTCATCAGAATTATACATTGTCGTTATATAACCGTTTACGAGTGCGCCCAATGAAGAAGCAAATACGATTACTACGATCGTAACACCAACAACAAGTTCAACAAGAGTCAAGCCTTTTTTTGATTTAATATCCATTCTTTTTTTTCTTTTTTTAAGCATTGAAACCTCACTCCTCCATATACTATCAAGCACGATAAACATACAATTTATGTATTATATTTATATTATACTATAATTAATCTACATTTCAAGAGTTTTTTAAAATTTTTATAAATTTTTTTAGTATAATCTAAAAATAACGGTACATCAAGATCAACCGATGTACCGTTATAATATATCTGGGAATATTCTTTATGGATTTTACGTATTAGTATCAATAACGCTGTAAATACCGAACATCGGAAGAATCATAGCTACAACAACCGTACCAACAACGCCGCCGATTACAACTGTCATAATAGGAGTCATCGCATCTGTCAGCTTCTGGGTCGACTCATCGCTCTGCTCCTCAAAAAGCTCCGCCATCTTAAAAAGTGAATCTCCGAGCATACCTGATTCCTCACCAACACGAACCATTGATACAAGGATCGCATCGAATACAGGATGTTTTGACATTGCTTCATTGATAGTTACACCGATCTGTACATCATCAAGTACAGCCTGAACCTGCTCTTTTACATATATATTGGGAACCGCATCTCTTGCGAGCGCCATAGCTCTATGGATCGGAATACCCGCATCTGTAAGCGTTGACATAAGTCGGCAGAAACGCGCAAGAGAAGTCTGACGGATAATAGGTCCGATGAGCGGTATCTTTAGTGATACTTTTGCCATCATCATCTGGAATTCTTCGTTGTTCTTCTTAAGTGTAGTTACCGCAAAAATAATTACAGCCGTAATAATTATCAGCAGCCACCAATATCCTATAAGAACATCAGAGAATGACATCAATGCAAGTGTCAGTCCGGGGAGTTCTGCGCCCATCGATCCGTAAGTATCCTTAAATGTCGGAAGTACGAAGCCGCAGAGAATGATTACAAGTGCTACAACGAGAACTATAAGGAATATCGGGTAGGTCAAAGCGCTCTTGAGTTTACCGGAGAGCGCAATATCCTTTTTACAAATAAGCGCACACTGCTGGAATGCACTGTCAAGACGACCATTTGCTTCACCGGCTTCTATAATACTGATGTATACGCCCGGGAAACCTGCAAAGTTTTTCATTGCCTGTGAAAGCGTAAAACCGTTATACAGGTTCTCATTTATTTCCTTCAGTATCTTCTGCATACTGACATCCTTCTCAGAATCGATCATGATCTGCATCGACATTGAAAGATTAATACCGGCCTTCATCATCATACCAAGCTGGTTAAAAAGCATCAGAAGGGTCTTTTTCTTTATTTTCTTATTATGTACATCTCCGCCGAGATCCATCTGCCATATACTGGTAGGCGCATCCGAGCCGCCCGCTTCGGAAATTTCCTGAACAATAAGCCCTTTTTCACGAAGTATGCTTATTGCCTGACTTTGTGTTTCAGCCTCGATCGCACCTTCTTTTTTCTGGTTTCTGGCATTCATCGCCACATATTTAAACTTCAAGACCGCTCACTCCTTTATCTTCTGGCG
>CACYDC010000225.1 GCA_902773025.1 uncultured Ruminococcus sp. | reverse complement strand
GCGCAGCGGTGTCCACAGGACACCCGCGCCCTCTAAGGCGGCGGGAGCCATATACCCGTTCAGTGGGAGTAAAATCTCCCACTGAACATCAGCAAGCCTACGGCTTGCCTTTGCTTGTTGAAAGCAAAGCTTTTAAAAAAAGAACGGAGAGTTTAAAATGAAAAAATGTGCTATAGTTTGTTGTTCTGATGGCAGAACTGAAACTGAACACGATTCAATAGAACTTCTAAAAAATAAACTTATTTGCCTTGATCTTGAATGTACGAAAAGTAAGTATATATTTAAAACCGAAAACAGCTGTAATTCTGCATCTCCACGAGAACGTGCATCCGTGCTTAATGATTTGTTCCGAAAAAATACTGATTTTATTTTCGATATTTCTGGCGGTAATACATCAAATGAACTTCTGCCATATCTTGACTACAATGCAATTGGAGCTTCGTCCTCTGTTTTGTGGGGTTACAGTGATCTGACAACAATTATCAACGCTGTATATACTATTGTCGGAAAAGCTTCTGTTTTTTTTCAGATAAAAAACATTGTCGGAAAATCGTCTTTTTTGCAAACAGAGCGATTTTCTCGTTTTTTGAATAAATCCGATAACTCTTTATTTGACATTGATTATAAGATGATTTCCGGAAACAAAATGCAGGGTATCGTTGTCGGCGGAAATATACGCTGCTTTCTTAAACTCGCAGGAACAAGATATTTTCCCGATCTCTCCGGCAAATTGCTGCTTATAGAAGGATTTCATACAGATGAAGCTGAACTGCGTACTTACCTTAATCAGCTATATCAGCTCAGGGCATTTGATAAGCTTAACGGAGTTATTATAGGTAATTTTACTAAACTTGATAATTCTGACCGCAGTAGTCTTGCGTCTATGCTGCTTTATGAACTTATATCAGACCGGCTGCCTGTTGCTAAAACATTCGATATCGGGCATGCTCATGATTCTAAAGCTATAGTGATCGGTAAAGAATTATCATTACACAGTTGATATTTAAGCGTTCTTTTTACAAATGCTAAATTAATTGGTAAATAAATTTGAAAAAATAGATTTCTGCAATTGAATAAGATATAAGATTATGATATAATATAACGTTGTAACGAGAAAAGGAAAGAAGTGTAATTATTAATGCCTATAAGAATACAAAATGAATTGCCTGCGCATAAGCTGCTCGAATCAGAAAATATTTTTGTTATGACCTATGACCGGGCTTTAACTCAGGATATACGTCCGCTAAAGATTCTTATCCTTAATCTTATGCCGACAAAAATAGAAACAGAAACTCAGCTTTTGCGTCTGCTTGGAAATTCTCCGCTACAGGTCGATATCGAACTTATGAGAACTGCTACTCATTTGTCTAAGAATGCGCCGCTTGACCATCTTACAACTTTTTATAAAACATTTGACGAAATCAGATCCAATCATTATGACGGTATGATAATTACCGGCGCACCGGTCGAACAGATGGATTTTGAGGAAGTTGACTACTGGGAAGAATTGTGTGAAATCATGGAATGGTCTACACATAATGTGTACAGCACCTTCCATATTTGTTGGGGCGCTCAGGCAGGACTTTACTATCACTTCGGTGTGCCTAAATATACATTGGATGAAAAGCTTTCCGGGATTTATGTACACAGAGTCATGAATGTTTTTCATCCGCTTATGCGCGGCTTCGATGATAAGATACTTATTCCCCATTCACGATATACCGGCGTTCACCGTTCAGAAATACGAAAGCATGAGGATCTTGAAATTCTTGCTTCTTCTAATATTGCCGGTGTAGCTATAGTTGCTAATAAAAACGGCAGACAGTTCTTCGTTATGGGGCATGCCGAATATGATAGAAATACACTCGCAAATGAGTTCTTTCGTGATAATAACAAGGGTATTAATCCAGCTTTGCCTTATAACTATTTTCCCGGTAACGATCCCAGAGCGCTTCCCGCTCTGACGTGGAGAAGCTATGCGACTATCCTTTATTCAAACTGGCTCAATTATTTTGTGTATCAGCAGACTCCATATATTATAGACGATATCAAAGGATTTAAAGATTAATTTCTGAAATTAAGGGAATATTATCATTGAGGTGATAATATTGAAAATTCCGTTTAAAAAAGATAAAAACCTTTTGCTTCCAAATGACAGTGATTACGCCGATGAACCAGAAAGCTTTTCCTCATCCGGAGAGTATCTTGACTTTTCCTCTAACGGTATGACTGACAATGAAAAGATCGACGAATACAACTATTACGATAATTATCTCGGATATAATACTGATGATGATACGTGATCACAAGCGGCTGCTGAAATGCAGCCGTTTTTTTTACAAATCCATTCAGCTGTAATTTGACACATAAGTAAAAAGGCTTTATAATATATTTTATTGCAGAAATTAGTATAAACAAAAATAAGGCGGTTATATAAATGGATAAGAAAAAAGAAGCTATTATTATTCCATCATCTGCTTCATCGTTTGAAGATAAAACTTCACCAAAGGAGTTGAATAAGATACGTAAGTTGCATAAAAAATATGATGCAGATAATAATGCTATTCCTCCCCTCTCGCAGAGAGAACGTGAACATCTTACTTTTCTGATGGTGACTCAGAAATATAACGAGCTTAAAAATAAAAGGCTGAGCGCAAGGAGATATGGGTCGCTGTTTATTATTATCTCCGGGATAGTTTTTCTTACACTTATGTTCAGTCTTGAGTCCAAAATACAATGCCTCTGTTTATGGATAGCAACGATTCTTTATTGTGTGTCCGTTATGCTTAAGTCAGACTATAACTATCAGGTGTTCAAGGAAATACTCGGTGCAGAAGATGAAAATGATTACTACGATCTTGAAGAAGATGAACCAGACGATCCTGTACCCATAACAGACAGCGTTAACGATCCGATTATTTTAGAAAAATAATTTTCGCGGTATACAGGAGTGTTTCAAATGAAAAACATATTAAGGATATTTCGCAATGATGTCAGAAGCATTGCGAAAAATATTGTTGTATTTATAGTTATTATTGGAATTTCCATTCTTCCTGCATTATATGCTTGGTTTAATATTGCTGCAAACTGGGATCCATATTCAAGCACAAAAGGTATACAGTTTGCTGTATGTTCAAAAGATAAGGGCTATTCCTATAAAATATTATCAATGAATGCCGGAAATGAAATTATAGAGAATCTTAAACAAAATGATAAAATGGGATGGACATTTGTTGATGAAAAGGCTGCGATTGACGGTGTGAAAAACGGTGATTATTATGCCGCAGTTATTATCCCTGAGGATTTCAGTGAATGTCTGTTTTCTGTCACAAATGGCAAATTTCGACAGGCTAAGCTTCAATATTACATTAATGAAAAGAAAAACGCTATCGTACCCAAAATAACTGATAAAGGTGTGCAAACAGTTCAGGAGAGTGTTAATGATTCATATGTAAGCACTGTAACAAAGCTTATTGCAATAACTCTTAATCTTACGACCGATGATATCAGTAAAACAAAGGTCAATGCAGCAAAAAGTCTTATAGATTCACTTGACAACACAAAAAATGATCTTAAAGGCTTTGAAAAAACAGCTGATATTTTTATTTCATCTCTTGATACAATAGATAATGTTATTAAAACAAACAAGGAACTGCTGCCGGATGTTCAGAAAAAAATCTCTGATGCAAGTTTGTTTCCTCAGAATCTGAAACAGACTATTTCCGCCGCAAAAAAATCCTCTGGTGAGATAACAAATGCATTAGAAAGCATAATAGAAGCTTCCGATTCTTTTGCCAAAAAAGTCAGCTCCGGTGTAGAGCAGGCCTTCAGCGATGTCACAAATGACGCTGGTTCAGCTGCTGATAAATTGATTGAAACATCAATTATTTGCGAAAAGATTATTTCATTAAATAACCGTGTTATCAACATACTTCAAAGCATCCAGGATACATTCGGTGTGGATTGCAGCAAACTTATCGATAGGCTTAATAACGCAAACGGACATCAGACAGATATAATTTCAGCTATTAACAGCGCAAGTGATACAATAAGAACAACAGGTTCTCTTCCCCAAAAAATCCAGGACGATATCAGGCATCTTCTTAGCAGCTCATCTAATGATTTTAAAGCTATAAAGAACGCATTTTCAGATATAAGGACCGAACTCAACAACGCAGTTGATCTTACATTTGATGCTCTTGACAAAACAACAGAAGTTATTCAGAATCTGAGTGATGATGTTCCTGATCTTGAAAAGACTTTCGATAATGCTTCATCTACAGTCACATCCTTAAAGAGTACTTTCGTTAATCTGAAAGAATTTATTGAAACCGCTGAACAAAAAATCGACAGCTTTAAAGAAAAGGTTGAGTTCATAAAAGATAATAATACTATTGAAAATATTATTACTCCGATAATAAAGAATCCTGCTGAGCTTGGCGACTTTATCTCAAGTCCGGTAAGTATTAATACCCACAGAATGTACCCTATTGATAATTATGGTTCAGGTATGACACCGTTCTATACGTCACTCAGCTTCTGGGTAGGAGGAATTATCCTTGTAGCCGTAATGAAATGTGATCTTTCAAAGCATGAGCTCAGAAGGCTTGATAAAGCCAGTTCAACTCAGCTTTTCTTCGGAAGATATATGATCTTTTTCTTAATCGGACAATTACAGGCTTTTATAGTATCTATGGGTGATATTTTCTTTCTGAAAGTTCAGGTAAATGATCCGGTTCTTTTTGTTATCGGAAGTCTTATTTCAAGCTTCGTTTATACACTTATTATCTATTCTCTCACTATTACATTCAGTACAATCGGAAAAGCTTTGGCTGTTATCATCCTTGTTATACAAATTGCCGGTTCCGGAGGAACCTTCCCGATTGAAGTTCTTCCTGAGCCGTTCAGAGCCGTTTCTCCAATACTTCCGTTCAAATATGGAATCAATATGCTCAGAGAGTCTGTAGCCGGAGCAGATATTTATTCATTCATTTATAATATGATGATGTTACTTGCATTTGTTCCAATATTCCTTATTTTAGGATTACTTCTCAGAAAACCATGTATCAGAATCATGAATTTCTTTAATGAAAGAGTTGAAGAAAGTGATATTATAATCTAAAAAAATGACATATTGAGGCTGCCGCACGAGTGTAATAGAAACGCCGCGCAGCAGCCTTGAAATTTTTCTATAAACGAATATAACACATAAGATAAATTGTCAAGTAACTGCCCAATAAACCAGCGATAGGGCGCAAAGGAAAAAGAGGCCTGAAACAGACATCACCGGACGCTGTTTAACTCCGCTCATCTGCTCGGTGTAGATATGGTCTACACCATATTTTTCAAGAGCGTCCTTCTGCAAGGCAAGCTCCTGACTGGTCTTTGACGTTCTACAATAACCTACGACCATAGCTGACCTCCTT
>CACYDC010000224.1 GCA_902773025.1 uncultured Ruminococcus sp. | reverse complement strand
TTTCCAAAACCGAAAAAAATGACGCGCTGATAATTTTCGGGTCGCTTTATCTTGCTTCCGATATGAGAAAAATAATTAAAGATTTTTTGTCGGATGTTGTTGAAAAATAATTACTTTACAACGCCGTTCACTCAGCGACGTACCGCTCAAAATCGCTTGTTTTCGCATTCAAGGTATGTTATAAATTATATAATATCCGAAGGAGGCGAACTATATGACAATTACAACTACAAAATCATGGAAGAATTATATCACATTGTGCAGGACTCTCGAAAGAAATGAAATAGAATATGAACGTGAAGATAAAAATCTCAGTGTAAAATGCAGTATATACGGCAAAGATACTGATCTGACCTTCTGGTTTTCGATCAATGCATCGAAAATGCTTATTACTCTCTGTTCCCCTGTTCCCATAAGAGTAAATAAAGAAAACACGGCGGATATTGCTCTGGGAATATGCATGATAAACAATACTCTGGAGGACGGCGGATTTTGTCTGGATATTACAAACAGCCTTGTTTATTTCAAAATGACGACAAGCTTTTATGAAACACGTATCAACGATACCGTATTTGAATATATGCTGTCTGCATCGGCAGATATCCTTGACGAATACTACCCTAAACTTAAAAAGCTATGCGCAGGAACAGTTTCATTCGATCCGCTGAGATTGTTATGACACATCCTGCACAAAACTTTTTTCAAAATGTTCTATTTACACTTTGACCTTCATAGATTTCATTATGAATGATCTGTCGGAGGTTATTATGAAAACTATCAGATTTATAGCAATTGTTTTAATACTTGTTCTTGCGGCGGCGGCGATACCGTTTCCGGTATGCGCAGTATCGGATAATGAGATCTCAGCGCCTTCTGCCGTACTTATGGATGCGCAAAGCGGTGAGCTGCTTTACGGAAAAAACGCGCATGAAGTCAGGCCCTGCGCTTCCATTACAAAGGTAATGACTCTTTTGCTTGTCATGGAGGCGATCGACAGCGGCAAAATAAAACTTACAGATACCGTAACCGCTTCACAGCATGCTTCTTCTATGGGCGGCTCTGATATCTGGCTTGAACCCGGAGAAACCATGACTGTTGACGAAATGATAAAGGCAACGATCGTAGCAAGCGCAAACGATGCAGCCGTTGCTCTTGCCGAACATATCTGCGGAAGCGAGGATGAATTTGTTTCACAGATGAACGATAAAGCGAAACAGCTCGGCATGAAGGAAACCGTTTTCAAAAACTGCAACGGGCTTGACGAGGACGGTCACGTCACCAGCGCTTATGATGTTGCAGTTATGTCACGTGAATTGATAAAGCACAGAGATATTTTCGAATACAGTACAATATGGATGGATGAATTAAGGGGAGGTAAAACCCAGCTTGTCAACACAAACAAGCTTTTAAAAAGCTATAACGGTATCACAGGGCTTAAAACGGGAACAACTTCAAAAGCAGGCAGCTGTATTTCTGCGACAGCCGAACGTGATGGTCTGAGTCTTATTGCTGTTGTGCTTGGAAGCCCGAGCGGAAAACAGAGATTCACCGATGCCTCAAAGCTGCTTGATTTCGGATTTGCCAATTTTGCAATGTACACTCCAAAAGCGCCTGACGAAGCCTTTACAGAAATACCTGTCACCAACGGTATGAATGACAATGTGAAAACAAGTACAAATGTTGACGGCAGTTTTCTGATAAAAAAAGGGCATGATAAAGATATCAGCTATGAAATTTCTTTACCCGAAAGCGTTTCTGCGCCCGTTGTAAAAGGCGATAAATTAGGTGAAATAATATACAAAAAAGACAACAAAAACATCGGGACATATCCTATCACCGCTGAAACCGAATCCAAACAGATCACCTTCGGTGATATTTTTTCCATTCTTTTCAGTTTCCTCACTTCCTGAACCGGCCGGCATGCCGCCGGTGTCGATTCGCGCCGGCGTGCCGCCGGTGTCAATTCGCGATTCCGTTCGCTGCGCTCACTGCGTAGTAAGCGTAATTAGCTTACTCCCGCGATGCTAAAATATCGCGTAGTAACGTTACAGTCACGCTACAACAAGAAACAATATTCTTATCTCATGACTAAAAATTTATCATGCCATATTTTAATAACGCAGAAGTAACACAGATAAGCGTATTTGTAGCGAACGAAGTGAGCGGCTACGCGAAGTTGACCGCGGCGGCACGCCGCCCAGCCCGGTGCCCGGGCTGTCGATTCGCGATTCCGTTCGCTCCGCTCACTACAAAGCAGCGTAATTAGCATGCTCCCGCGGTGCTGAATTAACAACGTAGTAAATAACATTTTGGTTATTACTCGTTTTTAAGCTTGTTTTCGTCCTATCATTTTCTCGACTAATAGTAAACATCACAAAAATTTTCCCTGTCATTCCGTACAAACAGAGTGACAGGGGTTTTTTTACGTGTTGCGTTATCATTTTTTTGCATTAAAAGCTTTGCGTCTTTTGATAAATCAAAAGACACAAAATACATGAACCCCACCAGCGAGGGTCCCTGTGATTTGTGCGATTTCTAAAGGTACTGAAAAAGATATTTTTTACAAGCTGCTGTTGGACTCGAACTCGTGCAATCAATTACTTTATTGTTTTGCAATATACTTCTCCAAAACACCTTCCAGCTTTTTAAAATCACAGCAGCGTTTTGCAAGGTTGATATTGCTTTCAGGATAATTGACAATTATTTCATACAGGCGATTTGCTCTTTTAACGATCTTGTCCTGATTCTGCTGACAAAATGAAAGCTGGTTTTTCATCAGTTCTTTATATGAAATGGTTTGGGCAGAGTCAGTTGATTTTATTCTTAAATCTATTGGTGTCAATAAGCTTTCTTCAACAGGAAGCATATTATTGATATTCAATACACCAATGATCTTCGGCGCTCCCTTTTCGTTTTTAGAGGAGTGATCTGTAATACGCATAAAATCAACCCCATTCTTTTTGTTTTCAAACTTCTTTTTGGGCGAAGAAAGAGGAATACAGTATTTCTTGTCGTTTATCAAAACTATGATTCCAACAAATGGTCTGACCGCCTTTGCGATTTGCGGAGATACAGACATCACATTATCATCTGCTTTTGCTAAATTTCTGACATATTTCATGTCTATCGTATATAATTTTAGTCTTGGCCGATCCATAATTTACACTCCGGTATGTATAAAAGAGGACTGCGAACAGTCCTCTTTTACTCAAAAATTTTCCACTTGTACGGTAGGACTCACCTCTTGTAAAACTTCCACTTGTACGGTAGGACTCACCTCTTGTAGCACTTCCACTTGTATGGTAGGACTCACCACTGTTTACGGAAACCTTCGTTTCCATACGATGATAAGAAATATCTTATCTTCAATATTATTATACTGAATTTCAAAATTTATGTCAAGTATTAATTAATTTTAAAGCAATATAAATTGCAATATAAAATGTCAGTGAAATTAAGCAACAGACCTGAGCAAAAAACATAGGTCTGTATACTTATAATCTCACAAGGTACTGAAAAGGATATTTTTGTGACATGGTGCTGGATTTGAACTCATACAAAAAACAAACCGGAGTACGCTTGCTGTTTTCAGTTTTTTCTGGTCGATAAGTTATTTTCTTTATTATTTGAGCCCCTCGACGTAAGACGAGGGGCGTTTATTGGAGTAATGGGAGTTGCACGAAAATTCCTGATTCCTAACTCCTAATTCCCAATTATATAATTATTCGTGGTTTCTTCTGTTTCCTCTGAAACCGCCGTTTCTCGGGCCTGCGGGCCTTCTCGGAGGAATATCGTTTTCGGGTGTAAGTCCCTCAACCTCTATCAATGCTTCACGTCGTGACAGGTTGAGTCTTCCCTTATCATCAATATCCAGAACCTTTACAATAATTATGTCGTCAACATTTACAACATCCGTTACTTTTTCGGTGCGTTTTACATCTAACTGTGAAATATGGCAAAGGCCTTCCTTGCCCGGAGCAATCTCTACAAATGCGCCGAATTCCATCAG
>CACYDC010000223.1 GCA_902773025.1 uncultured Ruminococcus sp. | reverse complement strand
TTAAGCCCGGTAAAGGCGCTGCTTTCGTAAGAACTAAGCTCAAGGATATTATCAACGGTGGTGTTAAAGAGACAACTTTCCGCCCCACTGAGAAGTTCCCTGCAGCTCGTATCGACAAGAAGGATATGCAGTATCTTTATCAGGATGGAGATATTTACAACTTTATGGATTCCGAGACTTATGAGCAGATCGGACTTACAGCAGATCAGATCGGAGATTCTCTCAAGTTCGTTAAAGAGAACGAGATCTGCAAGGTTAACTCTTATAACGGAAACGTATTCGCAGTTGAGCCTCCTATGTTCGTAGAGCTTACTATTTCAGAGACTGAGCCCGGATTCAAGGGTGATACAGCAACAGGTGCTACAAAGCCTGCAACAGTTGAGACCGGTGCTACAGTAGCAGTTCCTCTCTTCGTTAACGAAGGAGACGTAATTAAGATTGATACAAGAACCGGCGAGTATCTTTCAAGAGTATAATCTGGACACAATACCTAACTGACACGTAAAACGGTCATATTAAATTTATAAAGAAACAAATGTAAGACAATAGATTTCGCATTTATATATGCGCAAGCTATTGTCTTTTATTATTTTTAGGAGAGATATTAAATGAGAAATATTATAGTAAATAATGGAAATATTGATTTAAGTTTCTTTGGAAGCTTTGATGGCGTTGAGGATAAATTGTCATTTAAATTAATTGGTATTAAAGATAATTTGGAGTATCTTGAAGATATTCCCTACCGTAAATTTGAAGATCTTGCAATGGTGCCTATATGTATGGTAAGAAACGCTGAAATAGGAGAAGGACATATTACCATAAAGAATTCGCATCTGGATCTTTGGGGAATAACCTATGACAGATTATGGGAAAACCTTATAGAGAATGCTGCAAAAATATCCCGGATAAAGTTGGTAAGTATGTCTGATTTTCTTGGTGAAGAATATATTAACGATTCTGGGTTTTTACAAAATATCATCATAGTTTCTAACAAAGAACAGAATTATGGAGCAGGTGCCATATTATATCCGGGAGTACTTGAGAAAATATCCGATAAATACGGGAAAAACCTGTATGTTCTTCCTGCATCGGTGCATGAAGTCTTGGTTTTGCCGGAACGAGGCGATGAAAATGAAGCAGAAATGCTTGAATCAATAGTGCGCCAAGTCAACGCAGGAGTGCTTACAAGAGAAGAATTTTTGAGCGATAAGATTTATTACTATGAAAAAAGTGCAGGAAATCTCGCCGTTTGTGAATAAGTGTGCGCTGAAACGTGCATAAATACTGAATATATATTATACTTTATTTTATCTTCATTAAATGTTAAAATATATATTGTAATTAGATTAATTGTTTTGCAACAAAATATTATGCACAACAACGCATAGAGGGTAGGGGTAGATCATGAAACGAAAAAGAAGAAATCAAGTAACAGGATGGAGAAACGACAGACAGGGGGTATTGGCAGTGTTTGCCGATAACAAGAAGTTTCTTATGCCTGGAATCTTTTTGGTGGCAGTTCTTATAACTGTAGCTGTAGCACATAAGGCAAATACTATGGCATCTGAGTCGGCACTGAAAGTAAACAAGGCTTCCATGGAAGATGTAAAAGAAGTTGAAGAGATCAAGATGGAAGAGTGTAAGGATCAGAAAATAATCGATCTTGTTAATTCATATTATCAGGCACAGGCTGAAGGAAATAAGGATGTAGTAAACAGTATTTACAAGGGACTTGATGATACACAGGGACTTAAGGCAGAGGCAATATCACAGTTTATTGAGAAGTATGAATCTATTACTGTATATACTAAGCCCGGTCCGGTTCCCAACAGTTACATTGCATATGTGTACAATATGGTTAAACTGGTAAATTATGATAAAGCTCTGCCCGGTCTTGAAACGTTGTACATCTGTACAGATGAAAACGGGGATTTATATTTTGATGCTTATTCTGAAGATCAGATGATCATTGATTATATTAAATCTCTTAGCGTACAGACTGATGTTATCGATCTCAATAATAAGGTTGCGTCTGAGTACAATGAACTTATAAATTCGGATGAGAATCTTGCAGCACAGCTTACAGCTATGAGGAATGATCTTAAGTCAGCTATGGGAGAAGCCATGGTTAATCAGGCAAATGCCGATGCATCTACAGATGAGGCGGGTGATGCTGCTTCTGAAGAGGCATCACAGGAACCGGAGGCGCCTACTACTCATACTATTAAAGCAAGAGAAGTTGTTAAGATCAGAAAAGGAGACAGCACAGATGCCGAAGAACTTGGTAAGACTGAAGCCGGCCAGGAACTTGTAGAGATCGAAGCTCAGCCTAACGGATGGAGTAAGATCGAATACAATGGCGGAGAAGCTTTCGTAAAGACAGAGTTCTTTGATCGTGTTGATGAGCAGGCGGGTGATGGACAGAATGATTCATCCGATACAACGGAAGCTAATAATAATGCAGATAGTGCAAATGGAAAATTAGGAAACAAGAAGATCAAAAATGATGCAGTAAATCTTCGTAAAGGACAGGGAACGGATTCTGCTGTACTTGCTTGCCTTGACAAGGGAGTAACCGTAAGTGTTATCGAAAATTGCGATAACGGTTGGTCAAAGGTTGAGTATCAGGGACAGACAGGTTACGTAAAGACAGAATTTATTGAGCAGTGATACGGAGGTAATTAAAGATTTAAAAAATATACACATCGGCTGGAATCATTAAACCTGTAAGTTCGCTCCGGTTGGACATTGCAATGCCCATATGGTATTATTGTTGGGTATGCACCCGTAGTCTAATGGATAGAACGGAGGCCTCCGACGCCTTTAATGCAGGTTCGATTCCTGTCGGGTGTATTTGCTTT
>CACYDC010000222.1 GCA_902773025.1 uncultured Ruminococcus sp. | reverse complement strand
TGTCTTTTCAAGCTGAGGAAAATCATAAATAACAAGTTCGTCAATATCATTTATCTGGAATGCCTTAAAAAGCTTTGTAGTATTGACATTAGACATAAGTGCAGAAAACTCATCCTTTGTTTTTAAAGTATAGTGAGTTTCTATATCAAACTGTTTTTCATAATCAGCAGATACATACATAATGTCATACAGCATTTTTACTACCTTGACTGCTCTTTCCTTTGCTTCAAGCGAATCAACCTTAAGCGCAGTCAGAACGTTTCTTGTAAGATCTCCTACAGCCTCTATGCCTGCATCAGTTTTAGTGAAATTTTCTTTCATATTACCGCAGGTATTTATATTAAGGATATACAGCTTATTTTTTGTTGCGTCATATGAATCAGGTCTGATGTCAAAGGAAAAATACGTATTAACCCCGTATTCATTGAACATCGTTCCCATAACATCAATAAGCTCGTCTGTAGTTTTACAATTTTCTACAGCCCCAGCAATCTCCAGAAGCGGTCCGGCGCCGGCTTTTTCTCTGCCGTCTGTATCAAGACACTGCTCATAAACAATTTTTATCATATCCTCAAAGGAGCCTTTTTCAGGTTCTGACGAAGCGCATTTGTCGATCATTCCGCTCAGGTATATTGTCAGATCATCCTGTATCTTATCGAACGTACCATAGGAGGTTCTTCCGTTAGGAAGCTGCCCTTCTGTCAGAAATTCATAATTTACGTTTCCATAATAGTTTTCGGCTTCACTTGGCTTTTCGATCTTTGTTTCCGCATTTTGCTGTACAGGCATGACAGGCTCTTCAGGCGCACATGATGCAAATGACATAAGCATAAAGGCTGCCGTTACTGCGGAAAGAATTTTTTTTCGCATAAATTTCATCCTTTCTTTTCAAACATATATTACGTAAGCTGCTAAGACTTATTTTCTGACTTTGGCATTTTCCGGAATATGCTGCACAATGTAATTCAGAACAAAGTCAAAATCCTCCTTTGCAGCATATACCTGATTTTTTTCGAGCATTTCATTTACCTTTATCAGATGAAAACGGGGATAAGATATCACCTTCCTCACAGCGGAAAAATCTGTAGTCATTTCAGTACGTGAGGAATTCATTCCGACTCCTACAGTTGTTATATTTCCTGATAATGCTCCGGCAATCACCGTTGCTTTTGAAATGGCTTTTGCCTTTTTAGCCTGATAAGGTATCTGTCTGTGAGTGATTCTGTGTTCATCCATTTCAAATATCACACTGTATTTTCCGCCCATTATCAGAGCATACACAAAATACCCCAGCCCGGTCACTACAGTCATTCCAATAACAAAATATCCGAAAAATTTCAAATTCCCGATTATCGTATCACTGTCTGCGTTGCCGTTTACAGCATCGGCAATAAAAACAAACACAAATATACCGAGGGTTATGAAAAACAATACTTTCCATACCAGAAAGAAAATGATCGGACTCCTGTACAAATTCAGGTCATACCGCCATCTGTACTTTCCATCCTCACAGAGAATTATGTTTTCGGATATATGCTGACCATCCTTCATCATTTTATCAGCAGTTTTCTTTCTCTTATGCTTTTTCCCCGAATGAGTATCAGATATTTGTTTTACGATCTTTGCATTGCATTGTGTACATATTTCTGCTCCGTCATTCACTTCATTGCCGCACTCTGGGCAAAACATAATCAAACCTCCTTCACCTGTTTATATAATTGTAATATTTTGTACAAATTTTAACACATTTTTGATTAAATGTCAATAATAATATCATATATTACCGGCGAGCCGCCGGAGCCTTAATGTGAAACTTTTATCTCTTATCATAATTATCAGGTAACACCGACAACTATAATTTTACACTTAAACTATGATCATACCCTTTTACTAAGAAATTATCATAGTTTTTATTCCCAGGACGATCAGTATTATTCCTCCCACAGTCTGGGCGAATACCGGATCAATACCGCTGAATTTTCTGCCAAGAAGATATCCGGACAAGCATACAATAAATGTTACCGCTCCAATAATAAGAACAGCAGTCAGCATTTTTATAAAATTATCAGCACCAATTGCAACCGGCAGTGTTATTCCGACAGTCATAGCATCAATACTTGTTGCAAATGCCATAAATAATACGGTGCGAAATTCAAAGCGTCCGTCAAGCTTTTTTGTATCTATCCCTGTTTTAGCGTCTATCATCATTTTTATGCCTATAAATGTCAGTATTCCGAAAGCCAGTATATTATCTATTCCTTTTACTGCATTGCTTCCCGCCTTGCCTACGCTCCATCCCAGAACAGGCATAAGCATCTGGAACATTGCAAACACCGCTGAAACAAGAAAAGCGTAGGATAATCTTTTTGATCTGTCCCGTGTTCCATACAGTACGGAAACGGCAAAAGCATCCTGTGCAACAGCAATACCAATAACGGCTGATGATATAATGAGCATAATCGCTTCAACTCCTTTTTCAGTTCAGCAGTATATGACCGGATATATTAGTGTAAATTATGATTGGAAGGGCAAAATTACTATAACTCTCTTTTTTTAAAAATGTTGTTTTTTTAGGAAGGGGGTCTGGGGG
>CACYDC010000221.1 GCA_902773025.1 uncultured Ruminococcus sp. | reverse complement strand
CTGCGGAATAGGGATTCGAACCCCAACAAACAGAGTCAGAGTCTGTCGTGCTACCGTTACACAATTCCGCAATATTTTGTTTTCTCTCTCGCTGAGAACAGTATTGATTATACAACAACGATAAAGAAATGTCAAGACTATTTTTAATATTTTTTAAAAAAGTTAGTAAAAAAATTTTTTAAAACCCCTTTATATTTTGTCGGATATACTGTATAATAGTTAAGTAAGGTGTGCTTGACATACCAAATATTAATAAATATGGAGCGTGATTTCAATGGCATTGGTAAATGCAGCAGAAATGCTTAAAAAAGCAAAAGCAGGCCACTATGCAGTAGGTCAGTTCAACATTAACAATCTTGAGTGGACAAAAGCGATCCTTCTCACAGCACAAGAGCTTAATTCACCTGTTATCCTTGGCGTATCGGAAGGTGCAGGAAAATATATGACAGGGTTCAGTACCGTTGCTGCTATGGTAAAGGCTATGGATGAATCTCTTGGTATAACCGTACCGGTTGCTCTTCATCTTGACCATGGTACATATGAGGGCTGCTATAAATGTGTGAAAGCAGGCTTTACTTCGATCATGTTTGACGGTTCACACTATCCATTTGAAGAGAACCTTGCAAAATCTAAAGAACTTGTAAATGTTGCACACAATCTTGGTCTTTCAATAGAGTGCGAAGTAGGTTCAATAGGCGGCGAAGAAGACGGCGTTGTAGGCATGGGCGAATGCGCTGATCCGGACGAATGTAAAACGATCGCAGATCTCGGTGTTGATATGCTTGCAGCAGGTATCGGTAATATTCACGGTAAGTATCCTGAGAACTGGCAGGGACTTTCTTTTGAAACACTTGATGCAATTCAGGCTAAAACCGGTGAAATGCCTCTCGTACTCCACGGCGGCACAGGTATCCCGGCTGATATGATAAAGAAAGCTATTTCCCTTGGTGTATCAAAGATTAATGTTAATACAGAATGTCAGCTTTCTTTCCAGGAAGCAACAAGAAAGTACATTGAAGAAGGCAAGGATCTTCAGGGTAAGGGATTTGACCCGAGAAAGCTTCTTGCGCCGGGCTTTGAAGCTATCAAGGCTACAGTTAAGGAAAAAATGGAGCTTTTCGGTTCAGTAGGAAAAGTATAATAGTATAATAGTATTAAAAAGGTCGGCAAGGAAGCGATTGAGAGCTTTTTGCCGGCCTTTCTTGTCTGAAAATGGGTCAGTCATTTTTAAAGGCTGAACTTTATATGATCACAGCAGGGAAATATGAATTACTAAAAAAACACAGACTGATTGTAATTCATAAGAAGTACAGCTGAAAATAATCTTAACACTATCGTTACTTGCAGAAAAATCCTTCGTTTGTACAATTAAACAAACAATAAATATCCGCCGCCGTTGTTCAGTGTAAAATAATTCTGGGAGATTTGAAAGACACTACCGCATGAATGATATGTTATTACGCTAAAAAATAAGCAACGCGGGAACAACGCTCAAACGCTTAACACACAGTGAGCGCCGGCATGCCGCCAATGTCATTAACTAAAGGCAGCTTTGGCGTGGCAAATAGAATGAACGGAGCTAGAAAAAATACGAGAAAAGATTTATTTTTTCTGATAGGAGAATGGAGCGATGGTTACTTCAATAAAGGTAAAGCTATAGTCGAAGTTTCATCGGAAGGTTCATCAAGCTTTTACTCATCGTATTATTCTGACTCATCGTATTGTAGTAAAAATATATATGAAGGAATATTCGAAAAAGGAAGAATAATAGACGGAACAATAATATCTTATGACAGAAATGGTAATATCACGCATACTTATCAATCCAAAGACGGAAAAGCACAGACAAGTGATAGTTGATTGTACAGGCAACATTTGAATAACAAAAATACTATCACATGATATCACTACAAAATAATACAAAAAATAAGGGACTGTTCGCAAAAGAATTATCTTAACGTCAGTCCCTCTGAATTTTATATGTTTTTCAGCAGCGCAAAAACATCGTAATCAAAAAATGTATTATTTTTGCATATTGCTTTATGAATTGTTCCTTCGTGAACAAATCCGGCTTTTTTTAGCGCAGACGAAGCAGCAGTGTGACTTGTATAGGGATGAGCTTCAATTCTGGCAATGTCATATTCATAAAATGTTTCCCTGCACATACGGGATATTACTTCTGCTCCCAGTCCATGGCCTCTGTATGGCTTTGCAAGCCATATGGAAAGATCTGCGGTTTTGTAGAAAACGCCTTCACCGAATACGATATCTACACCTCCCGCAACATGACCGTCAATAATAATAGCTCTGCATTTTTGTCTTTCCTCACTGTTGAACATCCTGTCCTTGACATATTCATATGCAAAAGCTATATCCATAGGATACGGCAAGGTTTCGCAAAGATTATCAGATAAATGAGGATCATCTGTAGCCTGCATAAAATCATCAACATACTGAGTCTGCCATTTTTCAAGTTTGAATTCCATAAAAACACCCCTGTCCCGATATAAAGAAAACGGTTAAAATTTCACTTAACAAATATCATACACCAATTATAGCATAATTCAGTTCATTATACAATTAACAATTTATCAGAGTTGTAGAATTAATTGTCTTTAATTTTTTTAAGTTAATATTTACAATTGCTTTACACAGAAATAATACTAATTTTTATTATCGGCATTACAATAAACTCATTGAAAGGATTCATGGTTTTGAAATAGTACAAAGGAGATGTTTGTATGAAAAAATCACATCAGAATGAATATTGTAATTGCAATTCTTTGCGCGGCTATCACAGGCACATTTTTTTTATCCGCGTGCGGATCAGATAAGGAAAACTCAGGATCATCAAAGAATAATAAAATAACGAGCAGTTCTGTTTCCGCGGAAAGCGAAAAGGCAGAATCAACCGTAAGCGTAGAAAAGGAGGATACAGACTCCTCCTACAGCGATTCGGATACCACAAAAATAACACTGAACGGTGACAGCGTCAAAATAGAAGGAGACGGCGCTCAGGCTGACGGCGGAAAAATCACAGTAAGCAAAGCAGGCTCATATTTTCTGAGCGGAAAGCTCAACGATGGACAGGTAATTATAAATGCAGGAAAAGATGATACCGTTAAGCTTATTCTTAATAATGCTGAGATCACAAGTTCATCGTCATCTGCAATATACGCTTCAAAATGCGGAAAAACGATCATCGTGCTCAACGAGAATACCACGAATACGATCTCCGATACAAAAACAACATCAGGTGATTCTCAGGATGATGACAGTCCCAATGCCGCAGTGTATATTCAGGATGACCTGACGATACTTGGTGAAGGAACGCTGAATGTAAACGGAAATGCGCACAACGGCATTACGACAAAGGATACACTTATTATAACAGGCGGAAAGATATTGATTTTGTATCGGAATATAATTTTGCAGATACATATGATAATGAAAAAGTTGCAAACATGATCCATACTCCGGCTCT
>CACYDC010000220.1 GCA_902773025.1 uncultured Ruminococcus sp. | reverse complement strand
GAGGATAAAGTCAAGAGAAAAGATGGAACAGTAGCTGAGCTTAAAGAGGAATGGATATTTGAGAAGGTTTAATTAATGAGCCGCACAAACGGAGCAGATTCGATGTGCGGCATATTTATTTGTTTAAGGGGAATAAAATGATTAAGAAGAAGAGAAAGACGCAATCTGATTTTTTCAGAGGAGCATATCATGGTATACCGATCGGATTGGGATATCTGTCTGTATCATTTGGATTTGGAATAACAGCGGTCGGATCGGGGCTGTCGGTTTTTGAAGCATTTATGATATCATTGACAAATTTAACTTCTGCGGGACAGGCACAGGGAGTAAGTGTAATAGCTGCAGGAGGGACACTGTTTGAGATGGCATTAGTTCAGTTTATAATCAATATTAGGTATGCGCTCATGTCACTATCGCTGTCGCAGAAGCTTGATAAACGCTTTACACTTATTCACAGGCTTATTGCATCGTACGGAATCACGGATGAAATATTTGCGGTATGTTCGGCAAAAGAAAAAATACTTAAGCCGATGTATATGTATGGAATAATAGCTGTATCGACATTCGGATGGGTTACAGGAACGTTTTTGGGAGCAGCAGCAGGAGAAATATTGCCAGGATCAGTTGTTGCTGCTTTGGGAATTCTGCTTTACGGAATGTTTCTTGCAATCATAGTTCCTCCGGCAAGAAAGGAATCAGGGATATTGTTTGCAGTATTATTTGCTGCGTTGTTAAGTATAATATGCAGAATATTCCTGACGAACATTTCAGGAGGATTCACAATGATATTATGTTCAGTTGCAGCAGCGGTAGTGACTGCTGTAATATTTCCGAAAAAGGAGGATACCGAAGAATGATGACAGCAGCATATATTGCGGTAATGGCAGTTGTAACGTATATGATCAGAATGATACCGTTTACCTTTTTTACTAAAAAGATACGATCACAATTTGTAAAAAGTTTGCTATATTATATACCTTATGCCGTACTTAGTACAATGACTATTCCTGCAATTTTTTATAGTACCGGTAATTATATTACAGCAGCTGTTGGTACAGCAGCGGCAATGATTCTTGCATATTTTGATTTTCCGCTGATAGTTGTTGCACTTGCGGCATCTTCTTCGGCTTTTGTTACGGGATTATTTATTTGAGAGTACCGGCGGTGAACGGAGTGAGCGTACACGCGAATTGACTGCGGAGGAATTCCGCCCACGAAAATCAAATTTTAAAATATTGCACTTTTCTTCTGTCCATATTAATAGAATAAACATAAGTTTTTTTGATAGTGGTCCGGGGGATAACCTTTTTTTCTAAAAAAAGGTTTCCTCCGGCAGGGTTTGGGACAGAGTCCCAATATTCTTAAGAAGAAAGTATATTTCCATGCACTCAGCCGGGTTTCTATTGACATATGAATAATAAACAAATATAATAATCTTGTAAAATTGTGTAAAATGGAGTGGGATCATGGAAGAAAAAAAACAAATATCTGAAGAACTTGTAAACGCGCATTGTGAGCGTATTGAAACTCGTCCGGATTCCGGACTGACTTCAGAACAGGCAATGAAGCGTAAAAAAGACGGATTCTATAATAAAAATACCCAGCCTAAAGGTAAGAGTATAAAAAGAATTTTTTACGATAATATTGTAACTCTATTTAATATAATGAACATAATTCTGGGAATATCGGTTTTTGTAGTTGGTTCTTATAAGAATATGCTGTTTCTGGGGGTAATGTTTTTTAATACTTCAATCGGAATAATACAGGAAGTAAGGGCAAAAAAAGCAATTGATAAGCTTGCGATAGTATCTGCGTCAAAAGCAAATTTAATACGTGATGGAAAAAAGATCAGCATAAATACAGAAGAAGTTGTGATAGATGATATTATCGAGTTTTCACAGGGAAATCAGATACCTGTGGATTCAGTGCTTATCTCAGGAGAATGTGATGTCAATGAATCATTGCTAACAGGAGAATCAGATGCTATACATAAAAAACAGGGTGATACTGTACTATCCGGCAGTTTTGTGGTAAGCGGAAAATGTCTGGCACGTGTAGAGCATGTAGGTGCAGATAATTATGCTTCAAAGATCTCCGCCGAAGCAAAATATATTAAGAAGATCAATTCTGAGATAATGATAACTCTTGAAACGATAATCAAGGCGCTTGCTTTTGTAATACTTCCGCTTACAGCGATATTGTTTGTTCGCCAGTATTTTGTTTCATTTGATCAGAGTATAACGGTTGATACGCTTTTCGGAACTATAACTGAGCATATGCAGTCAGTCGTTGTATCATGCGTTGCGTCTGTAACAAGTATTATTCCCGAGGGACTAATGCTTCTTACAAGTACTGTACTTGCAGTCAGCGTGGTTCGCCTATCAAGGTATAAGGTTCTTGTGCAGGAATTGTACTGTATAGAAACGCTTGCGCGTGTGGATGTTTTGTGTCTTGATAAAACAGGAACGATAACGGAAGGTTGTATGGAGGTTGCAGATGTTGTTCCTTACGGGGATGCAGAAAAGGAAAATACAGAAGATGTACTTCGTGCTTTGTGCAGTTCTCTCGAGGATACAAATGCTACATTTGAGGCACTGCATGAAAGGTACGGAGAAGGAAGTACGCTTAAAGCAGACACGGTAATACCGTTCGCATCAGAGAAGAAATGGTCCGGTGCACATTTTGGAGAGAACGGATCATATATAATGGGAGCGGCTGAATTTATTCTGAAAACAGTACCTTCAGATCTCAGACAACTGCTTGACGGATATTCAAGAAATTATCGGACAATAACGATCTGTCATTCAGATAATGAGTTTAACGGAAAAGAATTGCCTGAGGACATAAAGGTAATAGGAGTAGCGCTTCTGAATGATAAGATCAGAAAGGAAGCCCCAAAGACACTCAGATATTTTGCGGACCAGAATGTAGAGGTAAAGATCATATCAGGTGATAATCCAATAACGGTGTCTGATGTAGCAAGAAGAGCCGAGGTAATGCACTATGAAAAATATGTGGATGCATCTACGCTCAAAACGGACGAAGATATAGCAAATGCAATAGAGAATTATACTGTATTCGGGAGAGTAACACCGGCTCAGAAGAAAAAGTTTGTAATTGCGCTGAAACATAGGGGACATACAGTTGCGATGACAGGTGACGGAGTGAATGACGTACTTGCCTTAAAGGAAGCAGACTGTAGTATAGCAATGGCAGCCGGCAGTGATGCCGCAAGAAGTGTTGCACAGTTAGTGCTGCTTGATTCAAACTTTGCATCAATGCCAAAGGTAGTAGCAGAGGGCAGACGTTCGATTAATAATATACAGCGTTCAGCAACTTTGTTCATATCAAAGACAGTATTCTCAATACTGCTTGCTCTGTTGTTTATTCTTATTACTGCGCCATATCCCTTCATGCCGATACAGTATACGCTGATAAACGCATTCACAATAGGCATACCTTCACTTATACTTGCATTAGAGCCGAACAAGGACAGAATAAAAGGTATATTTATTTTCAATATTTTGAAAAATGCAATACCTGCGGGAGTAACGATATTATTCAGTATAATAATGTCAGTTATTTCAATGAAAATACTGAGCCTGTCGCATATCGAGTATTCTACTCTTAGCGTATGTATATTGACAGCAGTATCAATGATGCTGTTATTCAAGATATCAATGCCGTTCAATCCATTAAGAACAGCATTATTTGCAGTAATGAATATAGGAATGATAATAGGTTTGTTATGTTTCAGAAATTTTATGGGCTACAATCTTTTCGGAATATCCGAATTTGACATTCGCCTGCTAATAACATTCGCCGTATTGTTTGTAATCTCATTACTGATATTTATACTAATTACATATGTAGTCGAAAAATATGCTCCGTCTATTGAAATAAAGATTGAAAAACGACGCATGAAAAAAAGAGTAAAAGTTAAATAAAATGTCAATTTCAGGTCCTTCCGGGCATATCATGTAATAGATTATGCTTGGGAGGATTTTTATATGGGTTGCTGTAGAGTTACGGATCTTAGACATAAAGAAGTAATCAACAGTACAAACGGGTGCAGGCTTGGGTGTGTTGATGATGTTGAGGTAGATACGATAACAGCTAAGCTGATATCTGTTATCATATACGGCAGGCCACGATTTTTCGGATTGTTCGGCCGATATGAAGATATAGTCATCCGTTGGGAAAACATAAAATTAATAGGGGAGGATACGATACTTGTATCACAATGTCCAAAACCTGTACGCAATCGTAAAACACGTTTGATTTTTCCGTTCCCTGGAAGACATTATTAATAATGGTCGCAAAAAACCATGAATTTAAGATTAAATGCTAAGATTAAATGCTAAGATTAAATAAAAAGCTTGACAAATGAATTATAATTTGATATACTGTATAAGCAATCGGAAAAGAAATTAATATGCGGGTATGGCGGAATTGGCAGACGCGCTAGCTTCAGGTGCTAGTCTTCGCAAGGAGGTGCAGGTTCAAGT
>CACYDC010000219.1 GCA_902773025.1 uncultured Ruminococcus sp. | reverse complement strand
TTTTTGAGTCCGAGTGACAGGAGTCGAACCTGCGGCCTCTTGAACCCCATTCAAGCGCGCTACCAATCTGCGCTACACCCGGAAATTACCTTAATATTATATCACAGCTATTTAAAGTTTTCAATTGTTAATCATAAACAACAAAATCATAAAAATTAGCGATTAATATATGCACATTAACAATGACTGATTTTGTGCATAGGCGATTAATAATATTTCCGGTGCATGGACTTGATTCTTGATCCATTTTATTTGTTTTCTAATTGGTATTGTACTTGGTTTGAGAATCTGTCCCCGCCGTATGGACTCCCTAACGGGACTAATTTCGTGTCGCCTGCGGCCTTTGAAAAGGCTGGTGAAACTTTTGTGTTTTGTCATGAGAGTAGTCTATTATTAATATTCCCAAATTAGCGAGTGCAGGGGCAGCTCGCCCCTGCCGAGGTCCGGGCGAGTAGCCCGGCAGGGTTTGGGACAGAGTCCCAATATTCTGAAGAAGAAAGAGAAGCTAATCGGAGAAAATTGATTTCCGCGCGGCACGCCGGTGTTAGCAAGGTATTGATATTAAAGATAAATTTTGATATAATCTTATTATCAGATCATTTTAAGGAGAAAACGGAATGATTGAAAAGCTCAGGGAAAAAGTGGAGAAAATATACAAGGCAAATAACACGGTGATTGAGTCGAAGAAAAATCTTATGTTGGTAATAATTACAGCAGTTTGTTTTTTTATAGTGCTTGTGGGGGTTTATTTTTTCACAGGCGATATTAAATATATAATTGTTGCATTTATTTCTATGGTTCCGCTTATTATATATGCGGTATACTCATTTTTTAAAGAAAAACGGCAGGATAAAAGCTCTGAAAAGGATAAGCAGGAATTTCTCAGCGGAGCAAAATATCGTCAAAAGGAATGGAAAACAGCTTATTTTCAATATAAAGAAAAACATTCATTTGAAACAATAAGTGAAAAAGGCATGGTACATGATCTGAAAAAAAGATACCGCAAACATGACTTTGTATTTATCAGGTTAGGAATTCTTCTGATCATCGGATCAGTATTTATATTTTTTATTCAAAGAACAGAGATCAAAGATAAAGCGATAGCGATTTTCGGAATATTTTTCGGCATAGTAATTCTTTCGGTAGGGGTTCATGGTTTAATATCAGGTCCTGTACAGAAATTTTTGAAACAGCAGACAAATCTGACTGAAATTGAAAAATCTTATGATAAAGGTAAAATGCTGTCGTTCAGAAATAACGGTATCAATTTAGGAAGCAGTTATGCTGTATTATATACTAATAAATGTGTATATGCTATCGATTATAATTCAATACAGGATATGACAAGAAAAATGGTTCGGGTAAAACAATATGAAGATAATTTATATTCCGGTCAGGAATACAGATATTATCTGAGTCTAATATATAAAGCACCTGAAGGAAAAACAAAATCTATTGACATACGGCTTGATGAGTTTCAGTGCGAAATGATGATGGCAGAGTTTAACAGAAGGTTTTATTCTGAAAGAAAATATGCCGGTACTGTATTGGAAAAAACGGAAAATTCGGTATCGGTATAGCGTAAAATCGTGTTAATTGACTATAGAACGTCGTGTGTCTTTTAGAAAATATTTGAACCGCAGCATAAATTGTTTATTCGGGAGATGATAGTTATGCCTTCTGTCAATGCGTATTTCAATAAATATTTCAAGGAACAGCTTGCACCATTGGGTTTTGTGAAATTAAAGGGACTAAACGCTTTTGGCAGGCTAATAAATAATGAGCTTATGCATTATATAATACTTACTAACCGAAGTTCGCTTGTCAGGGGCAAAAAAGCATTTACCGTTTCGGCGGGTATATATAGTATCTATAGCTTTACTGATCTGAGTTATGAATACGATAAATATGCTTTTATTAACAGAGGTTTGTTTCTGTTAAAACTTGCCCCTAAGAGAAAACCTGAGCAAGAAAATGTATATAAAGATGCTTCTGAGCTTCAATGGATCAATTATGAGTATTTATATGAGATAAACAACGAGAAAGATATAACTGATGGGGTAAATGAATGTTATTTGTGTGTTGAGGAATATGTCATACCATTTCTTGATAAAATAACAGATATAAAGAGTTATGTTGAATACTGTAAGGAATACAGGCCGTATTTGCTGTATGATGCGGATAAACTGCCTGATAATGATTCTCTGCTTCTGATAAAGCTCAATGACCATGATGATATGATACAGATTTATGAAAAATACTGCGGTAATCTGCTTGAATCTGTTTTTAACGAAAATGATAATCCGGATGAATATAAACGTGAAAAAGAGTTGTATTATGAAGTATTTATCAATCAGATAGCAAAAGCAAGGGATAAGGTATATGATGACCCCGTGCTTTACAAAAAGACAATGGAAACACTCGAAAACAGAAAGCAAACAGGGAAAACGGTTTTTACAAGGTTTGGAATCAAGGTTTGCTCCTGATAACATTTTTTTTCTTAGGAAGCGAACGGAAATGAAAAAATAAAACAGACGGCTCAAATGTCGTAAAGAAGAGGTTAAAAAAATGGATTATATGGCTGTGTTAAAAATAATAATACCTGTTCTGGTAGGAGGCATTATCGGATACTGTACAAATTTCATTGCTATAAAAATGCTGTTCCGGCCGTATCGCGAATATCATATCGGAAAACTGAAAATTCCTTTTACACCGGGTATTATTCCAAAAAATAAAGGCAGAATGGCTGCGGCTGTCGGCAATGCAGTAAGTGAACAGCTTCTGACTGCTGAGGATTTGACAAAGAATATAATCAGCTCAGACGTAAAAAAAGAATTTACCGAAAACATTACCGATACAATATTCACATCAGATATGTCAATATCAACTTTGACAGGTAAGGATGATATTGAAAAAAGTGAGCTTGCAGTAAAGATATCAAACGGACTTGCGCTCAAGATACGCAGCAAGCTTCTCCTTGCCGATATGCAGCCTGTTATAGACGGCGCTTTAGAGGGGATTCTGAAAGATTATCGCAGAAACCCAATGATAGGTATGTTTCTGACTGATAAGGTTATTCTTGCGATTGATCTGAAAATAGAGGACGGAATAAAGAATTATGTCAGAGAAAACGGTAAGGAATTGTTTGCGTCATATATAAATGAAATGATCGCAAGTTTGTCAAATAAACCGCTTAAGGATGCGGCGGAGGATATTCATCTTGACAGAGAAACTGTCAGCAAAGCGGTAGAAAAGGCTATTGATCATCTTACCGTCAGGGTCGGAGAGGAAATTCCGAAAAGATTGGATATCAGTAAGATCGTCCGTGAAAAGCTTGAAGCAATGGACGTAGAGGAACTGGAAAGACTGCTAATGTCCGTGATGAAAAATGAGCTTCAGGCTGTAATAAATCTTGGCGCAGTTCTTGGCGCAATTATCGGCGCAATAAATATTTTTATATGAGAAACTGCATATATAAAAACGCTTGAACATAGTGGGGCCAATAATACGTAAAATCCGCATAATGTCTGACTGACAGGCATTATGCGGATTTTTTAGCATATTATATTTTAAATACGAATAAGCTTTACGGGTGATGCTTGTGAAGAAACTGTTTCCGTATCTGAGCGCGGTGCTTATTTTTGCCGCAGGATATGTTCTGAGGATCTCGTATACTTTTTCCGATCGGGCAGCATGGAGCTACATTATTTCGGGAGTTAATGACAGCGCGTGGGAAAACTATAAGCCGTTTGGTATAGCGTATATATTTTTCATTATTATAGAACTGTCATCTCTCAGACCAAGGCTTATGCATTTTGTATGCGCAAGACTTCTTGGGATGTATGTGCTGTGCAGCTGCACGGTTATTCTTAATATGATATTCAGTCGTTTTTTCCCCGGAATAACAGAGCTTTCTCTTGTGGCTGCTGCTATAGGAATAATATTTGCGCAATTAGTTTCTTATACGCTGTACAAATCAAGCTTTTATGTGGAAGCGTTTCGTATACCGCTTATACTATCCCTTTTTGCAATGGTGTTTATGCTGATAGTACTGAGCTTCTATCCTCCGGAGTGGGAAATATTCTATGATTTTACAGCAGGAAAATACGGCAGGTGAATTATCAGTAATTCCGTTCACGGTTTCTGCATATTATATAATAACCGGGCCGTAATCATCATCAGGATATTCGGTAGCCTTGATTTTTCCGTTTTTTTCATCTATCTCGATAATGGAGTATTTTCCGCCGTAGCCTGCCGAACCGGGATTCAGCAGAAGGATACCGCCTTCAACAGATGTCATTTGTTTGTGTGTGTGGCCGAAAAGAATAATATCGCTTCCGTTCTGTTTGCCGACATTTATTATCCGGTCGCAGCTTTGTTTAACACCAAACATATGGCCGTGTGTAAAGAAGATTTTTTTTCCGGCAAGCTCAATTTGCTGAAAATTAGGCTCACTGCAGTACCAGTCACAGTTTCCGCACACAGAGAAAAACGCTTTATCGGGAAAATCAAGACGCAGCTTTTGTATATCGCTGCATCCGTCACCACAAAAAATGACGATCTCACAGCTGCGGTGCTTCTTAAGGGCGGATCTCATCACGGTCAAATCTCCGTGGCTGTCAGAAAAAACAATTATTTTCATATGATACCTCCATATGTAAATTTTTTCAGCGTTAATAATAACTGTGACCTGGATTTTTGCTGCGGCAAAAAAGCGCCAATGTAATTCATTGCCGCACAGATAACAGCAGGGTGTATCCGTGTGGAATGATCATCAGATATAAATTATGGAACGGGGGATTATAGTGAACAGTAAAGATACCGATAAGCTCTTTGAAAAGCTGTCGCCTGAACAGCAGAACAAGGTAAGAAACATTCTTTCAGATAAAGAGCAGACACAAAGAATTCTGCAAAGTCCTCAGGCTCAGGCACTTCTCAGAAAACTGATGGGAGATAATAAAAATGGCTGATATGTCAGCTGCAATAAATTCTATTTTAAGCGATCCCGAAGCTATGGAACAAATAAAAGCACTCGGCGGTATGCTGGGACTTGACGGTAACAAATCCGTTCCTCAGCAGCGCCCGGCAGAGGAAAAAGTTAATGATATTTCTTCGTTGATTTCATCCATCGGAGGAAAGCCGAATAAGGCTGAAAATCCGATGCCCGATGCTGAAATGCTCGGAATGATGATGAAATTTGCTCCGTTATTGAGCAGTATGAATGAAGACAATGACAGTACAAGACTTCTGTATGCGCTGAAACCGTTTTTAAGCGAAAAACGCCGAATGCGAGTAGATCAGTCAGTCCGGCTGCTTGGTATTATGAGGATACTGCCGATAATAAAGGAAAGCGGTTTTCTCGGTTTTTGATATCATTTGCAATTAACGGAAATGTATATCCGGGTTAAATAAAAAAGGAGGGAACGGGAGTTGGATGAAAATGAATTCAACAGGTTAAAAAACGAGGCCGAGCGTCGGATGAAAGAAATTCATGCCGGCTCCCGTCCCGAAAATGAAAGCAAAGAGGATCATAAGCCACAGCAGGAAACAGAGAATAAGCCGGAACATTCTCCCCGGGAAGTAAATAAGGAAAAAGAAAGCTTGTTTACGACGCTTTTCAAGGATCAGGATAAAACCATCATACTTGCCCTGATACTTCTGCTTGCAGGAGATAAAGAAGGCAAACCCGATTATAGCCTGCTGCTTGCTTTGATCTATATTCTTTTATGAAAATATATAAAATTAAAATTGTTTTTATAAAAAGGAGTCAGGATCAAAAGCTTTGCGGTTATAATAATTATCTTTGACGGCATGCCGTCAAAGATAACCACTATTATTGAATTTTAAGTTTTCAGTCTTAAGTCTTCAGTAATTTCGTATTTTATCTTACCTGTCCGTCACCTTCGATAACGAACTTCATAGAGGTAAGCTCATTAAGTCCCAAAGGACCTCTTGCATGAAGCTTCTGAGTGGAAATACCGATCTCTGCACCAAGTCCGAACATTCCGCCGTCTGTGAAACGGGTCGAAGCATTGACATAAACAGCGGCAGCATCGATCACTTCAGTAAATTTACGGGCATTGCGATAGTTTTCTGTAATAATACATTCGCTGTGGCCGCTGGAATATTTTGCGATATGATCTGTTGCATCGTCAAAGCTGTCCACAACTTTGACGGCAAGGATATAATCGCCGTATTCTGTTTCCCAGTCGCTTTCCTCTGCCGGTATTACGCTGCTGCCGAGGATCTCTCTCGTTCTTTCACAGCCTCGCAGTTCAACATTTTTTTCATCGAGCCTTGCCTTTATGACCGGCAGGGCTTTTTCGGCAATTGCGTTATGAACAAGTATAGTTTCTATTGCATTACATACTGATGGACGCGAGGTTTTTGCATTATAGATAATATCTGCTGCCATTGATATATCTGCTGATTCATCAACATAGACATGGCAGTTTCCGGCGCCGGTTTCAATAACAGGAACCTTTGCATTTTCTACAACAGCTTTTATAAGTCCTTTTCCTCCGCGTGGTATCAATAAATCCAGATATTCTGTAAGCCCCATTAATTCTGTCGAAGACTGTCTTGAGGTATCTTCGATAAGCTGTATGCTGTTTTTGTCGAGTCCGACGCTTTCAACGGCATTTCTCATAATGTCAGCAATGCATTTATTTGAATTAATAGCTTCCTTACCACCTCTGAGGATAACAGAATTACCGCTTTTCAGGCAAAGTACGGCAGCGTCAGCTGTAACATTGGGACGCGATTCGAATATTATGCCGATAACACCCATAGGTACACGAACCTTAGAAATCTTCAGACCGTTCGGACGTGTGCTTCCTGAAATAACCGTACCAATAGGATCAGGCAGCGCTGCAACCTCCAGAACGCCCTGAGCTATTCCTTCAATACGGCTTTCGTTAAGCATAAGTCTGTCGAGCAATGCTGCGGACAAACCATTAGCCTTACCGTTTTCAAGATCAGTTTTATTTGCGCTGATTATTTTTTCAGTTCCATCCTTAAGAGCCTTTGCAATTGCTTTAAGGGCATCATTTTTCTTTTCTCCTGCGGTTGCCAGTGTGCGGGAAGCAATTTTAGCTTTAGCACCCATTTCTTCAATGATTGTCATTTTTATACCTCCAAGTATTGTATTTTGTATTGCAAACTCCGGTTTTTATCATAGTGTGATACCGGAAAAATCTTTTAAATCGATTAATCATACCGTTCCCTCAACGGCAATGAACATTGTACCAATATCCTCTCCATCGAGCATTTTATAAATCAGTACCGGATCATCGCCGCGCATAACACAGGTATTTATTCCTGCGCTTGTAGCTGCGGCAGCCGCAGTTATCTTTGTAGACATACCGCCTGTACCTCTGTTGGATCCCGATCCTCCTGCCATTTCACGTATTCTGTCATCAATATGTTCTACAACGCGGATTTTTTTTGCATCCGGATCCTTTCTGGGATCAGTTTCGTAAAGTCCGTCGATATCGGTAAGGATTATCAGCATATCGGCGCCGACGAGATCAGCCACGATAGCGGAGAGATTATCATTATCACCGAAATTCGTGCCGATAAGCTCATCAGTAGCAACGGTATCGTTTTCATTGACTATGGGAATAATACCCATCTCAAGCAGCGTCTGGAATGTATTTACTACATTTTGTTTGGAAAGCTCATTGAGCACGATATCCTTTGTCAGGAGTACCTGAGCAACGGAATTGTTGTATTCTCCGAAAAATTTATCATAAAGGAACATCAGCTCACATTGTCCGACAGCGGCGAGCGCCTGCTTATATCTGGTTTCGGTAGGTCTGGACGAAAGCTTGAGTTTTCCTACGCCTACGCCTATTGCGCCCGAGCTTACAAGGATCACCTGTTTACCGCTGTTATGCAGATCGCTGAGGACTTTGCAGAGCTTTTCGAGATTACGCAGATTCACCTTACCGTTTTCGTATGTAAGAGTTGATGTACCTACCTTAACAACTATTCGTCTTGATTGTAAATGATTCATGTTTTCCCTTCTCCGTTTGATTTAATGAAAAACTATTTAACGATCAATTTATGTTTCACAGCCGCCGTCTGATTGTGAGCGGAATAGCTGCTGCAACGAAAATTACTGAAAGAACCGATGTTATGATTACTGCTTTAATGCAGTCAGATGCATAAAGTTCGCCTTTAAATATAACACCGGAATCTAAAAGGCGTGTTGGAAGATATTTCTTTATTTTTGATAACATCCCTGCGATCGTCATAGCAAAATAAAATGCTCCTATTCCTATCATTACCTGTGCTGCGGAGTTTGCAAAAGACGAAAGAAACACAATGCAGCTTATCATAAGCAAGCCGAAAAGCCACCATCCGAATCCTGCAAAAAGCAATCCGTGTACCTGAGAATTATCCCAATAATAATCGCTGTAGAAATAAGTCAGTCCGAAGCACAGCCACATTGCCGCACTCCAGGCAATTATCATAGCGGAAAGCTTTGACAATATTACACAGCTTCTCGAAAGGCCCTTTGTCAGCAGGGGGATAAGTGTTCCCTTTGAATACTCTGATGTATATATTCCGCTGAACATTATAAGCAGCGCAGCAAGCGCCGCGGGCATATTTTTGGCGAACTGAAGCCATGAATCCAATGCTGTTACAGTTACCTTTCCGACGATCATTCCCTGAGAAGCAAGATCTTCAGACATCATTTCTATCAAGGCCGGTGTCAGCTTTGCGACAGCCGGGTTCATTATGCCTACGACTATAAACACAATCAATATGATCAAAAGTTTTTTTGTTCTGACAAGCTCAAGCATTTCCTTGGCAAAGAAAGCGGCAAATCCTTTCATTTTCCGATTACCTCCATGAACATATCCTCGAGCGCCTCTTCGTGTCTTTCAAGACGTATGATCGGTATCATTCTCTCTGACAGAAATTTCATAAGCTCGGCGCAGTCTTTATCGGAAGCCTTTGGGATTACTAACCTGCCGTCTATTAGCGAAGCATCCGGAAATGCCGCAGAAACCTTCTTGACATCATTCTGATCGGCAAGAGTAAGTTCCAATGAGGTACCGGTTTTTAAAGCGTGTACATCTTCTATTGTACCGGAAAATGCTATCTTTCCATTTTCAAGAAGAGCCACACGGCTGCAGACCTTTTCTACATCGGAAAGAATATGTGTAGAGAAAACGACTGATGTATGTTTTTTTGCAGAAGAAATAATATCCAGGATATCCTTTCTTCCCACAGGGTCGAGCGCAGATGTTGGTTCATCGCAAATAAGGAGCTTAGGACGGTTTATCAAAGCCTGAGCAATGCCGAGCCGCTGCTTCATACCTCTGGAATATCCCTTAATACGGTGTTTTTCATTATTGAGTCCCACAAGTCTGAGCAATTCGTCACATCTTGTTTTTAATGATTTTCTGTCGATTCCGGTAATATTACCGCAGAGTGTGAGATATTCCCGGGCAGTCATATATCCGTAGAATTCCGGCACATCCGGCAAAAAACCGATAGAACCGTTTTTCGGATTACAGCCATAAATTACCTTATCGCCGAAGACATTTATCTGGCCGCTGTCGATTCTGAGCAGTCCAAGAACAGCGCGCATTGTTGTTGTTTTACCGGCGCCGTTCTGGCCTATAAAGCCGAACACGCAGTTTTCCGGTACGGAAAAGCTCACGCCATTAAGAACAGATTTATTTCCAAAGGATTTTGAAACGTTTTTCAATTCAAGAATGCTCAATATTATCACTCTTCTTCCTTACCGACAGCGAAGTAAAGGATAGGTCCTATGAAATTCATACCGATTATAATGACAAGAAGCCATAATACCCGGGAACCGTGCTTATAATTACTGTGCTTTAATATATGCCATAGAGCATAACCGAAAAGTGCAAACTCAGCTATAATAAGTGGAATAAGAAGCGGTAAGTACTCCTGTATATCTATATTCACGGCAAAACCTCCAGAACATCTGATTTGAAACCATTATATCACATTAGTCTTTTCAAATCAAGTGCCCCTGTGCCGATACATTGATATCAATATTCATTTTTAGAATATTGGGACTCCGTCCCAAAACCTGTCGGCCCGGTGCCCGGGCAGTCGATTCACGCTTCTGCTCACTACGTTCGATACAATAATACGTAACCAACTTGCTCCCGAGGTGCTTATTTTTTAGCGTAATAATGCATCAGTCATGGGGCAGTGTCTTTCAATACTTCCGAACCCATTTCCCAAAAAACTTGTGTTTATTCTAATAAAAAGTTGCAATGCTTTGAAAATTGATTTCCGTGCACAGTGCCGCCGGTGTCGTATCTGCGGCGCTGAGTAAACAGGGCAATAGCGTTTCATTACATTTACTCGTACTCGGCAAAAAATAAACAATTTATAGCGTTAAAGCAGAAACACTTTACACACGATAACATGCAGGCGGCAAAGAATAAAAAAACAGTAATAATGCCGCAATGATGATCATAGCCTTAATTTTGCTTTACAAATTGTACAAAGCATGGTATTAAAGCTAAAATACTTTACACATAATCAAGATTGCATTGTAACTAATAAAAACACAATAGTTTCGGTAATGCTAACGGCACACCGCTTCGATTAGGTTTGACACAACAGAATTATTATTTTGAGTGTATATGTTGTCGAAATTATGATATAATAGGATATAATATGACAAGGTTACGGAATAAGCTGTTTTGGTCGATTTGCACAACGTGCGGATAGCTGATAGGACATTTAAGCTTATGTCAGCATATTGTAATACTTAATTACGAGGAGGTTTTTTAAATGATAGTAAACTCATATCACGAAGAGAAAGAATCTATATTCTCTCCAGGTTTTTTTGGGAGAAAGAAAACATATCTGTGACACTGCAATAGCAACTTTTTTGCGTGAAATTTTTAATGCTGTATTGGAAATTTATCCCCACTCATAGGTAGCACATCTGGGTTTACCAAATGGTAAAAGGACCGGTTTACTTGATTAATATAAATGGGAAAAAGGTTATTTTCTACATGTCATCTATAGGCGCTTGCCTTGCCGGAAACGAGATTATAGAGATGCAGTGGCAGACCGGAATCAGGGAGCTTATTATTTTCGGCTCATGCGGTGTGTTGGACAGCGGTGCGACTAATGGAAAATATATAATTCCGACTGAAGCATATCGTGACGAAGGAATGTCATATCATTATGCCTATCCGTCGAATTACATAAGTATTAAAAACGGCTGTAAGCTTGAAGAAATATTTAAACGCTTAAACCTGCCAAATGTAAAATGGAGGGTCTGGACTACGGATGCACCGTTCAGAGAAACAAAAAAACAGCCCTTGAAAAGAGAAAAAGTGACGGATGTATAGCAGTGGATATGTAACTTGCCGGAATACAGGCTGTATGTGATTTCCATGGAATAGAATTATACAGTTTTCTTGTGAGCGGAGATATTCTTGATGGGGAGAAACACTTGCCTGAGGGTTGGATAATGCAAATCATTCGTTTGATAAATTCTTTATCGCACTTAAAATACTTGAAAAAATTTAATGCTGTCTGCATTAAGGCTTTATGGTTTTCTTAGATTCTCAGAGTATTAATTTTCTCTTTCTGAAATTTACTTTGAGAATTTTTTATATAGTATTTTACAAAATCTGAAATTATAATATATTTCCTGTTTGGTTTTCTTAGCATTGTAGTAATATAATTATTCACAATGTTGCATTTTAGTTTTATATCATTTGCTTACGCTTATTGAGTACGGTGGAGTTCTTTGTGTAAAACAGCAATTGATCTTCTTTCAGAGTATTTTGAATATGTTAAATTCATGAAAATGTTTGAACATCAATTGACAAATTACAGTAAATAGTATATAATAATTTAAATATTATACATTTTTAAACTGTGTATTTTATTCATTTTGTTAAAATTTATTAATATTATTAATAATAAATAATTAAAATAAAGAACATTCGAATAAAAGGGAGTGGTTTGAGTGAAAAGAAAGAATAGACTTGCTATGGCTGTAATTACTTTGTGCTCACTACTTATTGTTATCGTTATTGTATCGTTTGTTACTGCATACCTGATGGATCATGAAAAGGCAGATAATGTATTTGTTGTCGGAAATGTGGATGTCGTTCTGACGGAACCTGAGTATCCAGTCGATCCGGATAGTCATGTAATAGTGCCCTTCAGCAGTATACCGAAGAATCCTATCGTTACTAATGTCGGCACTAATGATGCCTTTGTATTTATTAAGCTTACAGTGCCTAAGGAAGAGATCGAACCGGTGAATGATGACGGCAGCCTGAAATATCCGGAAACGGTTACCTTTACAGACGGAAAAAGAAGCAGCCATAAAGAATTATCGGAAATATTCATGATCAAATCCAATGATCCGGTTTCCGCAAGAACAGAGTTGACAGCGCCGTCAGGAATAGATACAGGTTTGACACAGCTTTACAACAGCAGTTGGTATTTGTTGTCAAATATAGATTATAATAAAAACTGGTATCTTATCGAAAAAAAGGAAACGGATAAAGCCAATACGTATGTATTTGCGTATAATAAAGCGCTTCCGTCGGAGAATAATGCAGCGTTACAAACCGATACACAAAGTGAAGCGATTTTTGACAGCGTTAAATTGGCGTATTTTGTTGAGGATGAGGAAATGTATAAATCACCCGATACAATATCGGTGAATGCCTATGCAATACAGGCAGATAATCTTCTTGACAGCGGTGATCTTGTTACGTCAGAATTGAATAAGGATTCTCCTGAGGTTTGGCAGCTAAAGAGAATTTACGAATATTTTAGTAAGCAAACGGGGGTATGAGCATGAAACGTAAACGTTTAATAATAAGCGTAGCAGCTTCGGCGGCAATAATAGCTGCTGTGGTCGGAATAAGCGGCGCATACCTGGTTTCGGCGCCTGCGGGAGTGGATAACGAAATTGTTGTTGGCTATGATAAAACGGAAATAGAAGAGGACTTTGATCCTCCGACAGAACAAACACCGAATGCGGCAACTTACTATAAAAAGAAGGTTACGGTGAAGAATACCGGAGATACACCGTGCTATGTGAGAATGTTTGTGGATTTTTCAAGCGGGTTTATTAGAAAAATATCATCGCTGTCGTATGATCCGGTAAACAGTGCTGATGCGGCAACAAAAAACTACTATAGCGCAGAGCTTACAATGGCGGACAATTACTTTATAAAAGAAGTAAGCTCAGATTCAAATCCTAATAAGGGATGGGTTTATATCCCGGAAAGTGATGATGGAGAGATCGGGGGATATTACTATTATACAGAAATACTTTCTCCCGGAGATGAGACGCCTCCGCTGTTTACATATGTAAAAACAGATTACAGCGGAACAGGAAAAGATGTAGTTCAATACGATGTTATCGTATATTCGGAATCGGTTCAGGTAGTGACAAAGGATGGTAAGTCAGCGCCTGATGCAGGAGAAAGCAACAGATATCAGACAGTATGGAAGGAATATTTGGGATAATCAATTTTTATCCGGGAGGGAAGCTGTATGACTAAAAGATTATACAGAAAAAAACGTATCATTATAAGAATGATAGCAATGATTTTGTGTGCTGCCATATTGTGCGCAAGTACGGATTTTTCATCTATCGGTGATATGTTTGTCAAGGCCGCAGGAAAGAATACGCTGAATGAATGGATAGTCGAGGCTGTATGGGATAATTACGATTCAAAGAATTATGAAATGACATCAAGCTACAACGAAACGCTGCGTCCGAAAATGATATTTAAATATTTTCTACCCAAAGCTGAAAAGGATTACGCAGTGGGGGACGTACGCTTCAGAATAAATGGCATAGATGATATCGGCAGAAACGGGCTATTCCCGGCTAAGACTACCGTTAATCAGAGTGATACCAAGTGGATGCTTGATGAAAGAGTCCCTGCAGGGGAGTATTTGTTTTATAATAAATACGAGATCAAACAGGGTGAGGCGCTTTCCGGCGGTTTTGAAATCATGTGGGAGTTTGATTCAAGAAGCGGCCTGAATGGTTACCAAAAAACAATTGTGCCGGTATTTTCTGTAAATGACGGAACGGGTAACTATAACTCGATCGATATGCCTGAACTGACATTCGAGTATAATTCAGTCAGGGATTACTATTATCTTGATCTCAATACAGATAAGATAACATCTAAGGAATATCAAAAGGTAAATGGAATTGGTCCTGATGGAAATCCGACACCATATGAAAAATATGCGTGGTATAACGAAACGCTGAAATTCAATCCTCAGACAAAAGCAAGAGGAGTCAGTCTTTCTGATCTGTTTGTAGCTGTTAAGGTCACAGATCCGGATACGCACGTTGAGATCGCGCAGTCCGAATACAGCAGGATCGAAGTGCTGAGGAATGACGGTAAGAGAGTACATCTGACAAAATATAATAATCTTATGGAAATAACTAACAGGCCTGAAGATAACAATGTTTCAGTGTGGGGTTATTTTGAATTCCGTAATCATACTGGTGATCTGAGTAACAACGATTACGTATTCTATCTTGGTTATCCGAATATCAGCAGTGAAAATGTTTTTGATCCGGTTTTTGATGGAAAAAGCGCTGATGTCAAGGTTTATCTGAATGCTTTATATAAGGATGAGGACGAATATATTACTATGCGTAATTACAATTCATCGGCAGGTGAGTTGGTCTTTGCTGAATCTGAAAATATAAAGGAGAATTATAGCTTTGAGTACGGTCCGGGTACATATTACCATGAAAAAAAGAACCAGTTTTACGAAAAAAGCGATCATACTCAGCCTGATTCTGATACCACAAGGCTTCTTGCGGATAAAGCTTATAGTGATGGTATAGTTGATTTTATTTTAAACATACACGGTGGAGAAAACTATACGTATTCATCTGCTGCTTCAAAAACAACCAAGCATACTACTTCGTCATCTGCTCAATATGACCGTGAAAAGGGTTTTTGTGCAATACAGGGTGATGACTGGCTCGCAGTCGAAACGGAAAGCGGAAGATACCGCCGTCTGGAAGCTGATGAATACAATATTGCAACAGTAACCGTACCGGCGGATAAGTATAAGCTTGAATATGACGTGTTTGCCGCAACCGAGCTTAATACGCGTCTTGAAAACTATGAGCTTGTAGGTACGGGAAAAACTGACAGAGAAAATGTGTTTCCTTTGGAAAAGAAGAAAAGATACTGCGCGTTTTATGTAAAATTCTACGGAATAAAGGGAGAATATGATCAGAAAACAAAGGTTGGCATCCGGTTTCATATCAGAAATGACGTCACCTATACCGATCCCGTGACAAATGAAGAGGTAATGTGGCCTAAGCCTAAATTGTCCGGTAATATTGCCAATTTCAGCTTTTTCAGAATGTACAATATGGAGGATGTAAGGACTGCAAGCATAGAAAACAGTAATATGACATTTATTGTGGATGCTGATGACTACTATGGCACCTACGCAATAGATAATATTCTTCCGAATGATATGATACTCTATAATGATCCGTCACTTGATGAATCTGACCCGAAAAGCAAGGGATATATTTACAGAAAATTCTCAAATGTATTTATGAGAGAATCAGTTACCTTGCTATATTCAAATACAGTGACAAATGACGGTGAAAGCTCAGATACCTATATTAAAAAAATAGATGATGATTATGGCGGAGGAGCTGCTTTTACGATCTCTACCTCGGGTTCGATAAGGGGCGAAGTTGATGCACAAATGAAAAAGTTTTCAATACATACACTTCTGCCTCCGGATCTGAAACCACAAAGCGATCTTTCCGAAATACGCTACGGCAGCGGTGAAAATGATGTGCTTGAAGGTATAAAGCTTTCTGGCTTTGCACTTGATGCAGATGGAAATGAGATAACGGTTGAACAGCTTGAGGATCATGTTGAATACGATGTTCGAGAGATTTTTGACGAGTCGGATTCGACATATAAAACTGTTGTAACAGCATATTTTGATTTTTCCGATATGCCGCTTGAAATCAAGTCAATGACGAATGTTAAAATGACATATCCTGTGCGTGTGGACAGAATGGCATATAAATCCGGTACAAAGGATTTTATGATATATTCCTTTACTTCAATTCAGGATGAAGGTGTTCAAAAGATCAATGGAACGTATATCCAGAACGATATACATAATATTGACAATAATAATAAAACCGCCTATGTAGCACAATCGTGTGAGAAAGTTATAGGAAGTGGAATTCCTAATGAGTTCCAGAATAAAGCGCATAAGTCTGTGAAAACATATTTCACAACACAGTTTACCTCTGCGGAGATCAATACAGACAAAGGCATTGACAACCGTGTAAAGTCTTTTGCCAGTACAGGTGAAAACGTAGATCCCGATGAAAGAACTACCTATACCTACAGACTTGAAATGGAAATGCAGGAGGCAGTAAGTGATATCGTAATGTACGATAACATTGAGCCGGTAAACGGGATAACATACGAAAGTGTCGGTGATGATATAACAGTCAGATCAGACTGGCACGGTAAGCTGCTGAGTGTAGATACTACCTTCCTGAGCAAGATTGAGAATCTTAAGTATACTGTATTCTATTCCAATGCTGAGAACGAAACCGGAACGATAAGCAACCGTGTGGCTTCTTCCGGCAGCGGCTGGAAAGAAATGACTCCGAACGGAAGCAATACACTCTGGAGTGTTCCGGAAGCGGATAAGGGAAAAGCAAGATCGGTAGCCGTAAGTATCGATACGACCTATCTTAAGGGAGGAACGATAGCAAATAGCGCACTATATGTGCTTGTCAATATGCAGACTCCGTTATGGCCCGATCCTGAGCCGGAACAGTCGTATATAGCAAGAAATAACTATAAGCTTACATATGTGCCGCAGTCGTCACTTATGCCCGATAATTATATGTTCTCTACCATAACTAATGTGGAGCTTATGGAAAATCTTCCGGAGGTCATATTTGAGAAGAATGACGGCGACAGTGATGGTAAGAGAAGACTTAAAGGCGCGGAGTTTGAGCTTTGGGAAGATAAAAATAAAAACGGTACGATCGACAGCGGAACAGATAAACTGATTGATGCCGGAATCACCAATAATCTTGGCCGATGGACGACCTATAAAATGGAGTATGGCAAAAAATATCTGCTGAAGGAAACAAAATCTCCGGACGGCTTCTATGCAGAAACAAATCCGCTGCCGGTAGAGCTTGTTGCGGAAAGCGGAAAAAATACCTATACTATTAATGTAATAAACAAGAGAAACCGTGGTATCGTAGATATCGTAAAACTCGATGCAGACGGCGGTGTTAAGGGAAATCTTGCAGGCGCAGAATTTGAGGTTTATACTTCGGCAAATGAACAGGTATTCTTTGTAGACAATGGTGATGGTACATATACCTATAACGATGAATCAACGGAAGTAGTTGGTCTTTGCGTAACGAACGAAAATGGTATTACGCTGAATAATATGCCTTGGGGTAATTATTATATCAAAGAAGTTTCGGCTCCTGAGGGTTTTGAAATAAACGGAGAAATTCTGAAGTTTAGTGTATCATCCCGTAATACCGGTAAAGATGCGAACAATGAGGATATTACCATTCCATTGGAAAAAACTGATACGGAAAAACAAGCGTCACTTGTCCTCAGAAAGTATTCCGATACGGGAGATGTACTTTCGGGAGCATGGTATAATCTTCAGAAGTGGAACGCCACAGCTAAAAAATGGGAGGACAAGGCTTCTAATCTTCAGACAGACAAGTCCGGCTTTATAAAGCTCGATGGCCTTAAATTTGGAAGGTACCGTTTTGTTGAGATCAATGCTCCTATCGGTTATGAAATGAAGGGAAATACTGATGCTGAAAATACTGCAAAATCTCCGCTTATTGATAAGCTGTATTTTGACGGATTGTCAGCAGGACAGGAGATCGATGCGGCTGATTATTTTAACCGTGAGACCGGAACGATCACGCTTAATGCAGATACGGCCGAGCTGACTCTGTATGTAAATGATGTGAACGTACATAAAACAGGCAGCGCGACCATTAAGAAGCTTAAAGAAGACGGAACACCTCTGCAGGGCGCAGTTTTCGATCTGTATATGATCGGCGAAGACAACAGCGAATTGCTGATAAAAAGCGGCATGACGACCGATGAGGATGGTAAGATCAGCTATGATACCGGAGAGGAATTAGAGGACGGCTTCTACGGCGCTGCGAACCTCGAATGGGGAAGGTATAAATTTGTCGAAACATATGTTCCGACGGGTTATGTGCTTGATCCCACACCGGTCGAGTTTGAACTCAATGCAAACAATGTCAGCACAATGGCAGAGCTTGTAAAGTATAACAGCCGCAAAAAGGGAAGCGTGATACTTAATAAGCTTGCTGAGGAGGATACAAGTGTAGGCGGCACGGTAATAGCAGCAAATTCACTGTTGGCAGGCGCAGTATTCTCACTGTATACCTCGGATGATAAGCTTATAAAGCTGCATAAGGTAAGCGATGCGCATTATGTGCTTTCAGAAAACGATGAAGAAAATATCGAAACTGAGCTTATCACCGGCAGTACAGGTGATGATCTCGGCAGACTTTATATTGACGGTCTTGAGTGGGGAAGCTATTACCTTGATGAGATAAAAGCGCCGAGCGGATTCAAACCGGCTGAAAAGACAAGGTTTTCCGTGAATGCCTATACCTGTTCGGCTGCGCAGGAGATCGACTGCTATGACGGCAAGATGGAATGTGAGCTGATCATCAACAAGGAAGTCGATGATATTGTTGACAGCTTCGGAACAGCAGTGTTCATGTTCAGGATCACAGACGTAAATGACGAAGATAATTCGTGGATAAAGACGATCGTAGTCGGAAAAGACACAAGAAAAGGAACTGTATCCATGAGTGTGCCTGTGGGCGAATATAAAGTTGAAGAACTGAGAGTTGCAAGATATAAGCTGGAGTCTTCGATGATCACATTGCTTGGCAAAACTCAGTATGCAACTGTTACATCGAATACTGATGGTACGCTGAATTGTAAATTTACTCCGGGTGCAGGTCAGACGGGTATAGCGGATGTCACTTTCAGGAATAAGCTTTCGAATTATCTTGGCATAGGGGACAATTCTTCTGTAACTAATATCCTGCCGGCAAGAAAGAAGATAACAGGACTCAGTCTTGAATATCAAAAGGTCGTACCCGTAGTGAAAAACGGTACAGGAACTTACGATCTGAAAACGGATGAGCTTGTGGGCTATCTTGTTTATGATGATGGTTCAACGTCAGAGCCTTTAACAAAGGAACTGCTTGATCTTATTACCTATAATAATCCGGCAACCGGCGGATTCAGCGTTAAGAACGGAGTAAATGACGCTAACAGCGAGCAGATGATCTCAGCGGTACTCGATGGGTCGGATGCATCGGTAGCTGCTTTGCTTCCGGATCTCGGCAGCAAAAAGCTGAGGACGAATTTCTTTGTAACGATAGGATCCCTTCAGACTACAAGTGTACAGAAGGTCATTTATAATGTTGATGCCAATAATGCGACCTATTTCCTTAAAAACGGAAAAAGAGTAACATCAAATGTTGTATATTACAATAACGGAGAGCGTATCAACGGAACCTATCTTACGCCGATAAAAATCGATACAAGCAACAGTGAAACGATGTTCTGGATGGACAAAATTTCTGATGGCACGACAATATCCGGTATGGATGAAGCAGACATAATCGAGTGGCTCGATAACCACCCGGATGTAACTGAGCTGAATTTATACGTTCGTATCGGCAGACCGGTGTATAAATTCGGTCAGGATGATAATGTCGATCCGGATGATGGAGGAGAATATGATCCAGATGATCCGGACAGCCCATATGCAGATCCGGATCCGGGGACTAATCCTGATCCTGGACCTGACCCGCAAGCTCTTGATAAATATGACGAATGGACAGCCGAAAAAGACGGATATTACCAGATTCGTGCGTGGGGCGCAAGCGGCGGCGACCTGTATAATAAAACGGATTATGCAAATCGTGCGCTTGAAAAGCATGGAGGACACGGCGGCTTCAGCGAAGCATTTGTATATCTTACGGAAGGAACTACCCTGTATATTTTCCGCGGCGGAAAAGGTATGAACGCAACTGAGAGCGGAAATGACAAGTCCTATTATGAAGGACCGGTCGGCGGTGTATACGGCGGCGGTGACGGAGGTGGAAGCTATACCGGTTCGGGCGGAGGAACTACCTATGTTTCCTTGACGAAAAACCCGATAAAATCAGGAGAAGTATGGAACAAAGAGGGTGTTCTGATCGTTGCGGGCGCAGGCGGAGGCGCAGGCTCTGACAGCAGCGGCGGAGATGCAGTGAGTGCCGGGTCTGCCGAAACATCGAACACCCAGGGAGTAGGCGCTGATGCCGGGGATATCAGTTCAGGCGGTGCAGGCGCAGGTTATTACGGCGGCAGCAGCAATTCAGGCGGCAGCAGCTATGCTGCAAGCGGAACAATATATGCTGGTTTCCAGGGTGCTGAAATAATGTCATCACGTACACTTGCCGGAAATGTAGAGATACCGACCTACAGCGGGGCAAAGCGTGATCAGACGACTGGAAAAATGATCGGACATATCGGCAACGGCTATGTTGAGATCACTCCGTATTATGATACTATGCCTATTGAATATACCGGTCAAGTCGGGAGCTTTACAGCGCCGCAGGCAGGCTATTACAAGCTTGAAGCATGGGGCGCAGCGGGCGGATATGCTAAAAAGCCGGATTTAGATAATCTGACAAATGTTGATATTTCGACATGGGAGGATATTGAAGGCGGCCGAGGCGGATATTCGACCGGTTTGGTTTATCTTGCTCAGGGGCAAACCATTTACTATGCTGTCGGCGGCAAGGGTGATTCAT
>CACYDC010000218.1 GCA_902773025.1 uncultured Ruminococcus sp. | reverse complement strand
GATCCAGGTGTTCCGCAAGGCAGGCCCCGACACGGGTATGGTGCACGACTTCCGCGCCGGTGAGCTTGGCGAGTGTGGCGGGCATATCATTTGCAGATGTAAAGCTGTTCCCGAGCATTAGGATGCGCATAATTCTCCTCCAATCAAACCAGTATCCTGAATCTTATTTGTTTACGATCATCGTGATTAAAAACCCCTTTATCTTTTGCAATTCGATAAGCGCATTGCTTTATTATTCCATCTATTCTAACATATAAAAACTGTTGTCTTCTGAAATATCCGATATGATTTTTTCATTTCTAATACACCACTCTTCCTCCACATTGGCACAAACCGATGAGTGCCTGGTTCTACGTCCTCCCTTTTAGTGCTGGCTCCTATCGGTCATATACCAGTTATCTTTTAGGGGGCTGTCAGTATTTCATATACTCTTTTTTCAATATTTCCTCTCTATACTGTCAAGTTATATTTTCTTTAAACATAGGTTTTTCATGTAATACATTTTTTGAAAGAGTCTTCGATATGAGCATTTATATGTATCTGGTATCGAGAATTGAGGTGCTTGGGTATACGAAATAGAACGTCGTTAACTACGCATGTAATGTAGAAAAGCCGCGGATAATTCAAGCTTGGATAACAAGGTTAAAATGCTCATGTTCATCATCTGTTTCACCTTTGTGTCTATTTATTGCCTTATTAAAATCCTTTTTCATTTTTTGTGTTGCTCAGAAGCGTTATGTCAAAAAAGGATGATCAAAGCAACACACTGAAAACAGCACCTTTAGTAAAAGCGTAACCAACTATTTCATATCTAAAATGAGACTTATTGTCTGTAGATGTATTGTATACATCGAAAGTATAATGACCCCATCTATATATTTAAGAGGTATTTTATGAATCTACTCCATATTTTCGCCATAAACGTTCGAAAAATTCGCACTGAACGTGGATATTCCCAAGAATATCTTGCAGAACTTGCAAATCTTCATCGCACATATATCAGCGCTGTGGAACGTGAATGTCGAAACATCTCCATTGGAAATATAGAGAAGATTGCAACTGCTTTGAACGTCGATGCATATGAGCTTTTTCTCCCAATACAAGATCGGCAATAATAGTAGACTTTTAAATTAAAACAGAGTGAAAGGAATCCCAGCCATGGCAAATATAAGCGGATCAGCTGTATTAAAAGAATATCTCATTGAAAATGTTGGACGTGAAATCCCTCTTGAGGAGTTAAACACTGTATGCAGAAATGCAGGCTTGAATGAGTGGACTAGGGTAATAAGAAATCTGAGGCAGGAGGGATACGATATAGAAAATGCGCCCAAAAGGTGGTATAAACTTCGTTCCCTATATGTTAAACCCACAGGAAATAAACGCGGTGCTATCAGCAAAAAGCTCCGCTATATGGTCTTTGAACGAGATAATTATACCTGTCAAGCCTGTGGAAGGTCTCCTAAAAAAGACGGTGTTATATTAAGCCCCGACCATATTGTACCCGTGCAATGGGGTGGAGAGACAACACTCGATAACCTTCAGGCTTTGTGTCGTAAGTGCAATGAGGGGAAACAAGCTTGGGTAAACGGAGAAGATAATGAAGTAATGAAACTGGTAAGCGCTCAGACAAACGCAAAAGATCGACTTAAGGTCTATTTAGAAAATCATCCCAACGAAGAAATACCTGTTGACCGACTGGCTGTTGTCGCAAGAACCAGAGAATGGACAAGGGAACTGCGTAAGTTACGTGCAGTTGAAAAAATGGATATAAAATATCTCCCGAAAAGCAAGAAATATAATCGTTCATCTGACGCCTATTATTACAAATCAAATTAACGGAGGCTCGGCTTATGGCAAGTGCAAAAGATAAATTACGAGAATTCTTCTTGGCACATGTTGGCGAAGAAATCGATAGAGAAACACTTCGAGAAGTTGCAGGAAACATTCATGACTGGCCGAGATCTATTAGACAATTGCGACAGGAGACTGGACTCGATATTGTATCTTCTCGAAAGGGATATACTCTTACTTCTGCAACCCCGATTCATACTCCTCAAATCAGAGGAGTTATAGACGATAAATTAAGATATGCAGTATTGAAACGTGACAACAGCACTTGTCAACGATGTGGAGCCAATGTTTATAACACACCGAACGTTAAACTAGTTGTAGATCATAAAATACCCGTAGAGCTGGGTGGTGATACCACCATTGATAACTTGTGGACTCTATGCACACGTTGTAATGGAGGTAAACAGTCGTTTTTCATAGATGATAATGCCAATGAGATTAAAAGAATAATGGGACTTAGTAGTGCTTTAGAACGTCTGAAAGCCTATTTCATCCTTTATCCAAATACCGTAATCGAACCTATTCGACTATCAGCTATTGCAAATGTCCGAGATTGGGAAAGAGCTCTTAGGGCTTTAAGACAGAAAACTGATATGGACATTCAATGGATTTCTCCATGTAGAGAATACCCAACGGGAGGTTATATTTATCATCGATTTTAAGGGGAGAACTTCCTCTGCCACCCCCACTTTTAGAAGATAAAAACTTGTCGCACTAAGCAATTAGTGCGTCAGTCCCAGCGTTCAACACATAGGGTTTTCTGTTTAGCATAGTTTGATTGAAAATCAGCTCATAGCCTTAATCCACATGGCAAAGAAATACTTTAAGCAGTGTGATGTGTCAATGGAGTACCTTTGCGGCGCCTTTATGCTTTACCATTGATTCAGGTCGATGGTTAGAGTATTATCTCAAGCGCGGATTATGCAAAATAGACTCTTACGTGCCAAGGGTGCGCTGAACTGTGGTATAGGTGGGCCGGAAGCCAGGAATAATCATTTTGAGTATAAAAAAAACAACAAATTTCGATAAAACCCTTAAGCATTATGATGAAATGTAGTATCATCCCGCCAGAGGGGGTGATAAAATATGGCTATACCAAAATTCAAACTAAAGGCAGCCAGAGTCAACAAAGAAATGACACAGGAGGATGTTGCAAAGGCACTCGGCAGAAACAAGCAGACCATTGTTAACTGGGAGAATGGTGTATCGGAAATCAAGGTAAGTGATCTCATGCGGCTTTCGGCGTTATATGGCATACCGATTGAATTCCTTGAAGTACCGGAAAAGAAAAAGTGAATTATTGATGATCTATAAAGCACCAGCCTTTTTGGCTGGTGTTTTGTAGATATGCTGAGGTTAGTATAAGGATACAATCAGATCCAGGTAGGACTTGGCTAAAGAATGGTTTATGACATTATTTTTTGTTGTCTCCAATGGGGGCTCAGAATAAGAACGGCTGTCTGCGGCTTTTGAGAGTTTAAGAGTAGGATAATAAGAAAAGTGATGATGATCAGATGGCTTTTTTGGCTTTATGTCTTCTGCGGTTCTCTCCATAAAAAAGAGTTATAAAGGGGACAATTTGTCTGAAAAGATAGTTCTACATTTGTTGTTATCTAAGATTTATAATATGATTATGTCGCCAAAAGTCGGGAAATCCCGACTCCGGTAGCTAAACAATTCTTGTTCCTTGACAACTGAATACAGTTTATGACT
>CACYDC010000217.1 GCA_902773025.1 uncultured Ruminococcus sp. | reverse complement strand
GTTTAGCAATTACATTATACCTCTCTCGGGTCCGTTTGTCCTTATTTTTTGTGCACTTTTTTATCGTGCTCATTTATAGTTCATAAGTTTTCCGTATTTTTTTGTCTTGCTGCCGCTAAAGCTGCAATTATCCAAGATATTGGTGTCAAATGAATAAACGATAGCGCTTTCTTCACGAGATCGTTTTAATGCTAAATTTATCATTCGTTCAAGCATTTCCGCATATGAAATCCCTAAAGGCTCCCAGAGATAAAAGGAAAGAGAACCCGGAATGGTATTGATCTCGTTGAGATACACCTCATTGGTGTCTTTGTCAATCATAAAATCTATGCGGGCCACACCATTGCCGCCCAAAGCAGTAAAAGCGGCGGCAGCCAGATTTCTTATCCTCTCTCTCATTTCGGCAGGAATATCCGCCGGTATCTTCCTTGATAAGCTGGCCATTCCTTTGCTGCCTTCATTGGATTTCTCACCGCCAAGGTATTTATCCTCATAACTTAATATGTCAGATGCGTTCAGCGGTTCCTCACATTCTGAAGCCTCGCATTCATAGATGTCTCCCATGACGGCGCAGTTGATTTCTCTCAGGTTTTCTATCGCGTGCTCAACAAGAATTCTGGGCGAAAACTGAAAGGCATGCTCTACAGAATCCGTCAATTCTTCCCTGTTGTTGGCTTTGCTGATGCCAACGCTGGACCCAAGATTGACAGGCTTTACAATGACAGGATAATCAAATGTTTCTTCTATTGCCGATAAGATCTTTTCCTCATCAGCATAGTAGTCAGCGTTCAGATAGCACCGGCAATCCAGCACCGGTATGCCTGCATCTTTAAACACCAGCTTCATCACGTGCTTATCCATTCCCACAGCAGAAGCCAGAACATCGCAGCCTACAAAGGGAACGCCCAAGGTCTTTAAAAATCCCTGCAACCCGCCGTCTTCGACATTTGTTCCATGAACAATCGGGAAAACCACATCAATGGCAATGCCCTTTTTGACGGAGTTTCTTCCAAGCGGATGTTCTATGATCAATGTTTTGCCGTCTATGGAAGCTAATGTCACCAGGGTGCTTTTTTTGAGCAAGGTATTAATATCTTTGTAGGCTTCTATTTTATCAATATCTTTTCCGATATACATTGCCCCTTGCTTAGTCATGTACACAGGGATAATATGATACTTGTCTGTATCAAAATATCCGATTGCTTGTATAGCGGAGATGATAGAAATCTCATGCTCAACGCTTTTTCCTCCAAATAAGACCGCAACATTTATTTTCAAGATGATCATCCTTTCGATTTTATTATACAGAATCTTGCTTAATAATTATCAGGCAAGTCGTTTTCTAATAACATGATTTTTTGATAATATTACCCTAATTCAAAAAAGGATGCAATAATTCTATGGAACGTATAAGGCTGGTCAATAAAAGAAAAATGTGCCGCATTTTTTATTACAGCCAAACCCGCATCGGGAATCATCTGCTCCATCAATTTCGCATCAGAAAGAGGCGTATCCACGTCGTTTTCTCCCCATATAAGCAATGTAGGCTCTTTTATATATGGCAATAAACCTGAAAGATCCTCATTGACGGCTTTTACCAAACACTGACGCATCATAGGAGAAGCAGCGATATAATCGGCAGAACCATATTTCAGTCTAAGTGCTTCCAATGCATTTGGAAACAAAAGCTTCATTATTGGGGTAGAATATAGTTTCTTTAGCCTCTTATACCTTTTTTGTTTTTTACTTTGTTTCGGGTTTGGACTGTGTTTTATTCCGGCACTGTCTATAAGCACTATTTTGTCAATTTGGAAAGGTAACTCGCGGTTTGCTAGTTTAATGATGATCCTTCCGCCAAATGAGTGTCCTATAATAGATATTGATGAGAAATGAAACGTCTCAAGAAAGTGGAGTACAAAATCCACATAGTCATCCACATTATATGGACGCGGCGGCTCATCTGTTTTACCAAAGCCGGGTAAGTCAAGTGCAATCACCTGATACTTTTCAGACAACTGGTTTATTAATCGGTTAAAAGGTTCTATACTTGAACCCCAGCCATGAAGAAGTAGTACAGGTTTTCCTTCACCTACCTGAATATAATTCGTATTTAGATTATCAACAACGATATTCAATTCTAACCCCTCCAGAACAGTTAATTTCAGAAACATATCTGCTACAAAACAAGGATCCAAAACAAATACAAGTATGTATTATTATATCAAAATTAAAAAAAAATACAAGCGACAATTGCTGTAATCCGTTCAAAATGCTAAAATAAACAAAAGTAATATTATAAGTTTGTAAAAAATTATTATTTTATCTCTAAAAGCATTCTGGACAAAAATGATGGCTTCATCTTCCCATGAGATATTAGCTTTATGACCGAAAAAACAACAGGAAATTGCTGCATATGTTACTGAAACAAACCACTGGCTGTGGTTTTCTGCATGCTGGCGGCGT
>CACYDC010000216.1 GCA_902773025.1 uncultured Ruminococcus sp. | reverse complement strand
CTCGTTTCTGCGAGTTGTTTGATTCGGTCAGATACGCTATGCTTATCTTCCCTTTTTTACTGTTTTTAAAGGTCAGTTCCTTGAATTTAAACTTTTCAGAACGTTCAAGGTTGTATCACTGTTCAGTTATCAAAGTGCGGTGTCGCGGGTTTTTATTTGTTTTTTTCGCTCGCGACAGAATATGACTATACTACGCTTTTCCGATTCTGTCAACAGTTTTTTTGAAATTTTTTTATTTTTTTTATTACTGTGAAAAATAGTCAATATGGATTTTCTTTCCTACCAGAAAATGATACAATAGACTCAACCATAAAAGGAGCCTATTTTTGTTTTCGGCCGCATATGCGGGCGGAATTACAAAAATGGCAGACGATGATGACAGTCTTAGGGCTTCAGCCCTTAGAGTCTCACATACAGAAGAAAACAATTGGTTACAGTCAAAGCTGTGTTTTTGGAGGAGGCGATTCTGTTATGAATAAAATCGGTATATTAGGAGCTGGTACCTGGGGAATGGCACTCGCGCGGATGCTCACGCTGCGCGGAAATGAAGTCACTGTATGGTCTGCCGTCCCCGGAGAGACAGACGAGCTGGCTGCGCTCAGACGTCAGAGGAATCTCCCTTCCATGGTAATCCCTGCACAGACCCGTTTTACCAATTACATTGAATCTGTCTGTGCGGATAAAACCATTCTTGTGTTCGCTGTTCCTTCCATTTATGTAAGAAGTACCGCACGCACGGCAGCCTCGTTCATTCCGGACGGGCAGATCATTGTTGACGTGGCAAAAGGAATCGAGCCGGACACTCTTTTCACCATGACTCAGGTCCTTCAGGATGAGATTCAGAAGACCGGCTCTCACGCCAATGTTTCATTTGTTGCCTTATCCGGTCCGACCCATGCTGAGGAAGTTGCTCTTGATCTTCCGACATCAATTGTTGCCTCATCCAACGATCCGGAATCTGCGCGCATCGTCCAGAGTATTTTCATCAGCGACACGTTTCGCGTCTATACGAATGATGACCTGGAAGGGGTTGAACTGTGCGGCGCCGCGAAAAATATAATAGCGCTGGCTGCAGGAATTTCAGATGGACTTGGATACGGGGACAACACAAAAGCTGCCCTCATCACCAGAGGTCTGGATGAGATCACACGTCTCGGCCTTGCCATGGGATGCAAAGAAAAAACATTCCGCGGACTGGCCGGAATCGGGGATCTGATTGTTACTGCCACCAGCCGACACAGCCGGAATACCCGCTGCGGATACCTGATCGGTAAAGGCCTTCCCCCTCAGGAAGCTATCCGCCAGGTTGGCATGGTAGTAGAAGGGATCAATGCTTTGCCTGCTATTTTGCAGCTTGCAAAAAAGTATGACATTGAATTGCCCATTACAGAAGGAGTGTACGCTGTTATAAAGCAGGGAAAAATACCCATGGACGCAGTCCGGGAGCTGATGTCGCGGGAAGGAAAACCAGAGACCATAATATAACCGAAAAAGCCTTCCGCCTCATCCATTACTTCAGCACAGGATGAGGCGGAATCCATTCCGGATGCCGCATCCCGCTGACAAAGCATTCTCATCCATTGCTTCAGCACAAAATGAGGCGGAACCCATTCCGGATGCCGCATCCCGCCAGGGTTTCCAGAGCAGGCAGCATTCGTTCCTGATCGCAGGAATAAAGCTTCGGCTGCATTTGATCACATATTTCTTCCTGCTTTTCCCCGGCCTCCTCCTGCAAAAGCCGGACAATATCCCGGATCAGAAGCATGATCGGTTCATCCGGATCCAGCTCAAAATCAAAGGTTTTTCCAAGTGCTGCGATATAAATATCTACCAGAAGCATGTAACCTCCTTCATTCTTATTATCTCCAAACCATCGGTATCCGTATTTTCTTTGTCCCGTCATGAATCAGCGGTTCCGAGAACTGTCCGATCCCGGGCTTTTCTTTTTTTGTCTGTTCGGCATAACTCAGATAATCGAAACTCAGGTCCGGAACCGAGATCGTTCCT
>CACYDC010000215.1 GCA_902773025.1 uncultured Ruminococcus sp. | reverse complement strand
CCCACCTCAATTCTTACTAAACATATAGGAATTAATGTATTTATAATATATCACCATATTATTCTCTTGTCAAGAGGAAAATACCATTTTTTTATCGTTCTGAAAAAAAGCCTCCGAACCATAAGGAACGAAGGCAGTATATCATACCGGACTGATGAAGATAGGCGCGTCAGGGGTGTAAAATGTAAACCCTATGAATAAGATAGTCAGACAAAGAATTATTATTACGGCAGGTATCGTCTTGGGCGAGTTTTTTTCAAAGCCTTTTGAAAGTCTTTTTTCACTTGACATGAATGATATATATACAGCCAGAAAATAGATTATTATATCTGCGATAAGAAAATCCGAGCCTGTTATGCCGGTATAGGTATAAAATGCGGTCGGAATAAATATCAGTCCTGCTAACAGACCTATTATCCTTGCAAAAAGAAACCCCCTTATATTTTTGCCAAAAATAATAAACTCTGCCGTCATGTAAATTACATACGGAAAAAATAAAAGCTTGAGATGTTCCCAGATACTTTCATTGACAGGAGTAAATGCGCCTACAACAGGATTTTTGCCGCTGAAATTATACAAAAAATGAAATATGAATCCTGTTATACTTACAATAAGTAAGCCTATTCTGCCTGAATAAGCCGATCTGTCCTTATTCTCCAATAACAGACACCGCCCTTTGCTTCATTCTTTTAATAATATATTCGTGGTTACGACAAAAAATAACCCGGAATCTTCCACTTTCTCTCAGCAATTGAGGATGAAGGCTATAGGGCCGAAATATTAAAATGCGAAAAAGGCCGCCGCAAGGTTCTGACCTTTGCAGCAGCCTGACTTTTTTTAAGCGCCGGCGCTTTCATACGCCGAGATGCCTTTGTTCCAAATCAAAAGCGAAATAACAAATAATACTGATGATATAACGATAACACCGCCTATATTGAACCAGGGATCATTTCCTGTGAGTATATATAACGACGGATAAAATCCGGTAAATGCAAATGGGATAACGTATGTCACGAATATTCTTACCGGGAAGCTGTATATGGTCGTCGGATATTTTGAGAACTCGTTCATACCGTAAACCATCTGTATTATAAATCCGCTGCTTTTCATCCAGAACGCAAATGACGATGTTATTATCTTAAGCGAGGTATATATCAGCGCGGCAAACGGAACAGCAATCACCGACAAAAGTATCGTCCACACTGTGATATGCAGTCCTGCGCCGGGAGAAGCATATATCAGAAGCCCGATACCTACAATAAGCTCACCTACCGCATCAACCTGAAATGTTTCGGCTATCACATGAAATAACGGATTGATGGGGCGAAGAAGATACTTGTCAAAATCTCCCTTCCGTACAATAAAATAACCCACACACCACAGATTGTCTGCAAGCAAATGGTCAAGTCCCTTCGGTATCTGCGAAAAGCCGTATATAAACAATATCTGCGAAAGCGAAAAGCCTGCAAGCTGAGGTATCTGTGTGAATATAATAAAAATAAATGCAATTCCTATTGCCTGGTCGATAAGAAAGCTAACAGCCCCCGTAAGAAAATCAGCCCTGTATTCCATTATCCGCTTGAGGTTCTGAGCCGCAAGCAGTCTGTATATTTTCCAAATACGTTTCATATTGTCAGCCCCCCTGAACACAAAGCTTTTTTATCGCCCAGATCCATATCAGCTTTGACAGCCCGTACAGCAGGATTGCCCAGATTATCTGGAGTCCGAAACGCAAAAGCATTTCATATGCGCCGTATTTTCCCATATATATCATGACCGGAGTATAGCTCATTGAGGCAAACGGCATATATTCCAGACAAACCCTCAGTCCGTCCGGCATAAAGGCAAGCGGGATAAGCGAACCCGACAAGAAATTAATGATAGTGTTTTTCAGTATCCCTATTCCCCACAGGTTCTTGACATAGAATGCTATAAAGCCGAAGCACAGATTAACTCTGAACGATATTATATAAGCAAGCACAGTACTAAGAATATACAAAAGAAAATTCAGGGTATTGAACATAACTGTTCCAGCCGAAAAATATCTGTAAAGCTCAAGGCCGAGTATCATCGGGACAAGAAGCACAACAAATTTCATCAGTACTGTCCCGAGTTCGGTAAACATATAGCTCAGATCCGTATTTACCGGTTTGAGGAGCCTCATACTGATACTTCCGTCACGTATCTCCTGGCCTATATCATTGCTAACATCGCTGAATATAAGCTGTCCTGTAGTGTTTGACAAAAACAGGTAAACCACCATATCCGTCATTGAAAAGCCGAGAAATGAATCTCCTCCGTTTGAAGCAAAGACAGCCCTCCACAGGTAGAACATTACGAAGCAGTAAATAAGCCCGCCGATAACAAAGCCCATGAAATTCAATCTGTAGATTATCAGGTTCTGTATGCCTGCTTTCATGAACGGCACATAGCTTTTTCTTAGCCTATTCATCAGCCGGCTCCCCCTTTCTGTACAGATTGCGGATGATCTCCTCGATATCGGCATCCTTTACAGAAATATCCTTTACCTTTGTCAATGAAAGAGTATGGCTTAGCATTTCGCCTACGGGAATTTTCCTGCTGTTGAATCTTACTCTGAAGGTATTTTTATCATTTTCTATAGTAAGATCGCTTTGATCCAATCCGAGTCCCTTTCTGAACTGTTCCTCAGTAAGCTCAGAAGAATTGACCGTTTCAAAAACAAGCTCCCTTGTCTGGCCATAGTTTTCACGCAGTTCGTGAAGCGAACCGTCGTATACATTTTTTCCTTTGTCTATCATAACGATTCTGTCGCAAAGAAGCTCGATATCGCTTATATCGTGGGTAGTAAGAATTACAGTTGTTTTTTCTTCCTTATTTATTTTCATTATAGCCTGGCGGATATTATCCTTCACAACGACATCAAGTCCTATAGTAGGCTCATCAAGGAACAGGACCTTAGGACTGTGAAGCATCGAAGCGGCAATATCAGCCCTCATTCTCTGGCCAAGAGAAAGCGTTCTTACAGGTGAGCTTATAAATTTATCAAGCTCAAGCACTTCATTAAGAAAGTCCATACGCTTTTTGAATTTTGCATCATCCACTTCGTATATTTCCTTGAGAACGAGGTAAGTTTCCTGAAGCGGAAGATCCCACCACAGCTGTGTTCTCTGTCCGAACACTGCCCCTATTTCGCGGACATATTTTTTTCTGTCATTCTGCGGTATTTTTCCGTTTATACGGCATTCACCGCTCGTAGGAGTAAGTATACCGGTAAGCATTTTTATTACCGTTGATTTTCCGGCGCCGTTAGGACCGATAAATCCCAGCACTTCGCCCTTCGGAACGTGGAAGCTTATATCCTCGGCTGCAACGACCACCTCTTTTTTCGGCTTGAAAAGCGCCTTGAAGCTTCCTTTCAGCCCCGGCTCCTTAACTATTTTACTAAATTCCTTTCTTAGGTGTTCAGCATAGATCATTTTATCCCTCTTTTCACATTCAAAAGACATTTCAGTTATCATCACTTTACGCATAAAACGAATAATAGATCGTCTAAAACAAAAATCCCGACACAAAAGTGTCAGGATCAAATTTCTGGAGCTGGTGAACGGACTCGAACCCCCGACCTGCTCATTACGAATGAGCTGCTCTACCGACTGAGCTACACCAGCATAT
>CACYDC010000214.1 GCA_902773025.1 uncultured Ruminococcus sp. | reverse complement strand
TCCAGTAATTTGAAAAAGATTTCTTATATATCGCCGCAAGAACAGAACTCGGACAATAAAGATAATGCCGGTATGAAAAGCGTTACGGATTCGCAGAAAAATGACTCTCCGCCAGAAAAAAAGGATAAACCTCCGGATAAGCCGGATGAAAAGAAAAACAATTCCTCTTCTGATAAAGATAAGGGAAACAAAGAACAGCCCCCGGAAAAAAGACGTGAGCGCGGCGATTATATTTCAACGATTTTTTATAACAAAAACGAAAAAAGAGTAAGTGTTGTATCTGAAAAAATTGTTTTTGACGGTGACGCTGACGATATAGCAAAAGATATTGTTGAACAAAGTGATGATTTCGGTACGATAGATAAATACCGGATAATATTTTTTCGTGAAAGCGGAAATGAAATGGTTAAAATTGCGGTATGCGATAAGGCTTATATAGGTTCACGAATAATAAGAATTTTACTTATACTGCTGCTTGCATATCTGCTTTCAATGGGTCTGCTTCTGATTGTCAGTTTCCGTCTTGCAGGATTTGCGGAAAAGCCTCTGCAAAAGTCAATTGAGATGGAAAGGAAATTTGTTGCTGATGCTTCCCACGATCTCAAAACACCCATAACCGTTATCATGGCGAACAATGCTGTCATTAAATCAAACAAGGCTCTGACCGTGGCTGATAATATGCAGTGGATAGAGAGTACAGACAGGGCTTCCGAGGATATGATGCAGCTTATCGGAAATATGCTGACGCTTGCTTCAACGGATAATGCCGAGCGGCAGAATATCGGTATTGGATCTGTAGGTCTGAGCAGTGCCGCCGAAGGGTGTATTTTGCAGTTTGAATCGGTAGCATATGAAAAGAATGTTGCATTGGAGAGTGAAATCGAAGACGAGCTTACGGTATGTGCAACCGATGAATATGTGAAGCGCATTTACGGCAGTCTTATCGAAAATGCCCTTAAATACGAGCCTGAAAACGGGAAGGTTATTGTAAAGGCATATGCGAGGAAAAGCAAGGTCTGTTTTACTGTACAAAATTTAAACAGCCGCATATCCGCACAGGATATACCCCATATTTTTGACCGCTTTTATCGCGGCGACAGTACACGAAATCTTTCAAAGGGGCATGGTCTCGGACTTCCGATAATCAGGCAGATGGCAGATTTATGCGGTGCGGACATCAAAGTTGTAAGCAACGACAAAGAGGGTACTGTATTTACAGTCATATTCCGTAAACCATAATATTATGGAGGCGAGCGGTATGTATGCAATAAGATACGCAAATTCTTCCGATAAGAATTTCTGGTTCAATAACGATAAAAACATGGACGAATCCATGTTTGAAAATAAAATATGGAATTCTTTGTCCTATATTATAACGGAAGGATCAATGAGAATAGGTCTTTTGAGAAGTTCTCTTTTCAGGGATAAGATTCCGTTTTGCAATTTGCTTTACATAGACGAAGAATACAGGAATATGGGATATGACAAAATACTGCTTCTTTATTGGGAACAGGATATGAGAGCAAGAGGTCATGATTTAGTAATGGTATCCTCATTCCTTGGTGATATGAAATATATGTTTTATCGTGAGACAGGATATCAGGAATCGGGCGGGATTATTTTACCTGATGATAATAATTGCAAAAGCATGGAGATAATAATGACAAAAAAATTATAGATTAAAAGACCGGGCTGCTTAATGCCCGGTTTTTTTATGTAAAAAAATTTGATTTTTAAGAAGTTTTTAAGAAATTCGAGTACAATAACTATTAACGATTAATCCGTATAAATTGATCAGTAAAAAAGGAGAGGCATATTAATGTTGAAAAAAAAATACTGATGATCGGCAAGGCTGTAGGCGGAACAGGCGAATACACCTACCCCTTCTACTTCAAGCGCAGCACCAATACAAACTGGAAGCTTCTCGGCGATAAATTCCAGACAACCGCAAGCGCAAGATTCAAGCCCACCGCAACAGGCACATATGACATAAGAATTGATGTAAAGGACAGCACCGGAACTGTAGTAAAGAAATTCTTTACAGCGACCGTTAAATAGTTATCGGTAAAATAAGCTGTTTCAGACAAATAAAATTTTTAAAGGGAAAGGCATAATATAAAAGTCCGGCAGGAGAAAATCAATTGAGATTCTCCTGCCGGATTATATTTAGGGAAACGCCGAATAAACCGAATTTTATAGTTTCCAAAAAGTCAAAAAGGTCTTTACGTGGGGCTTCGGGTCTCGCCTGCCGGCTCGATCGGTGCTGCTGCTGCGCAGAGGTCTCGGTGCGGATATTGCAGCAGATTTCGTTATTGCAAATGAAGCACCGGATGATCAGTCAATCACAGCCTGCGAGGAGCTTGGTGCAGCACTTGCCTAAATAATCGAACCAGCGTGACGCTGGATCCTGAATGTGGCAGCTTTTCTGTTTATCATATATATTACTGTTGCCCGCTATACTTTTACACTTAGCGGAGGCTTTCAGTTTTTCAATAATTGCAAGGTGGTTTTTTGATCTGGAACTAATGTTATTTCTTCGATTATTGTATCCTACCCTGCAAAAAGTTCTGACAGCATCCGCTGTTGTTGATCTGCTGCTGATAAGAAATGACTCTATCTTTTTAACCTTATCTTCATCTAAGCATTCTTCGCGAACCGCATCAAGCACTGTGATATGATTATTTTTGGCGTAATTTACTATATGCTGAGCGAACGGTTTTGTAAGGTAACATCTCAGCGTATGTGCTCCTCATCGCAACCGTATGCTCACGGATAAGCCGCGCGTGCATCAGCTTTGCTGTCATATATAATCATTCCCTCATCTGACATCATAATAAAACCTGTCTGCTGCTTCTCTGTCCCTGCCCGTAAAAATCTGATTACCTCCGTATATATTTTTTCTATTATATCATATCCACCACACCCACGGCTACCCTTTTTCGCATTTTAACAGTGCATTCCTAAACCCAAGTGTATAGTTGGCAATAGATAGTTGCGCGACAATATCTCGGTACTGATATCAAACTATAGCGCGAATTGGGTGCAGCGTCACGCTGCCTGAACTTTGTGCAAAAATGCCATTTGAAATAATTTTTCGATAATGATATAATAAATACAAATAACGTGTAGCAAATTACTGCGTAAGTCCGGTTGTTTGCTGCACGTTT
>CACYDC010000213.1 GCA_902773025.1 uncultured Ruminococcus sp. | reverse complement strand
TCGCGCAGCCGTGCCGCCGGTGTCATGTTCGCGCCGGCGTGCCGCCGGTGTCATGTTCGCGCCGGCGTGCCGCCGGTGTCATGTTCGCACAGCCGCTCACTACGTTCGCTACAAATCAGCGTGATAATGTTATTTCCGCGGTGCTGAAGTATAGCATATTAAACTTATTATCATTAGATCAGAATTATTGTTTCGTGTTGTAACGTGAATGTAACGTAATTACGCTGTTCACTGAGCACCGCGGGAGCAACTCTCAAAAGCTTACCACGCACTGAGCGCAGCGAACGGAATCGCGAACACGACAGTGGCGGCACGCCGGTTGACTTGATAAGATAAGTGTGATAAAATCTTGTTAGTTTAAAACTTGCAGGGGGTTTTTATATGAAAAAAAAATTGTTGCTCTTTATAGCTTTATTTTCGATACTCTTTTCCGCCGCTTGCGACGACGAAAAACAGAATACTGATTCTTCAAAAACGGTTTCCTCTGAGCAAAACGTTTCTTCAAGCGATAATTCATCTGAAAATTCGTCTGAAAATTCAGCTAAGGAAAGCCAGCTTCTGCTGATGAAAACCTTCGGCGAATTATGGATGAGCGATAACTATTATATTGATGTAAATATGACTGTGGAATACGATCCCGATACTGTATCGGCTTCATCTTCAACTGATGAGTCTGATAATAAAAGCGATTCTTCCTCCGGACTTAAAACCGTTAATTACAGCTACATTATTGCGGTCGACAGAATAAACGGTATCGCCGGCCTGAATATGATCTCTGACATGGGCAATTCCTCTGAACTTGTAAAGGATAAGTATATCTATAATATCAATCACGCCGATAAAACTTATACTAAACAGCTTTACAACGGTACTGCTGACGATTTTGGCGAGGGGTATACCACTAAGATTTGTCTGGGACTTATTAATAACTGCGAATTTGTAAAATCAGGTAAAACAACCTACAAAAATTACGATGTTTCATTTGAACAGTATTCTGTTAAGAGATCATCAGAAGATGAATCTCCGTCTATCGGGGATACTACCATAACTTATTATTTTGACGAAGACGGCAAGGCTTTGGCTGAGATAATTCAAACTAATAACGGCAAAACTACCTTTGAATTCAAAAGTATTTATAATTCAATCATCGTTAAAGATATCCTCACTATCCCTGAAGGATATAAAGAAGTCAGCTCATAATGATCACCTGAATATTTAAGCTTCTCCATTTTTCAGGAGAAGCTTTTTTCAGTACTCTTTATCTTTTACTCGTTTTCGTATTTCAGCGTTATGCTTTTTCCGTCATATCCGCATTCTGATTCACGGAATATTTTCCTTGCTTCATCTATGCCGGACTGTGGATCTTTGAGCGCAGGACTGTAATGTGTCAGCCACAAACACTTAACACAAGCGTCTTTTGCAATCGAAGCTGCTTCGCTGAAAACCATATGCCCTTTCTCTGCTGCACCGCGTGATTTTTCCGGATCATAGTACAATCCTTCACAAATCAGCAAATCAGATCCCATTGCTCCGGATATGATCGAACCGCATGGTCTTGAATCTGTACAGTATGAAACCTTTAAACCTTTTCTGTCATCTCCTCCTACCATTTCATAAGTATAGATATTATTCTCATAAACTGCTTCCCCATTTTTTTGTAATTCAGACCATATCTCCATTGGCACATTATTCTCTATTGCTTTTTGGGGATCAAACTTTCCTTTGCGCGGAAGATAAAAGCTGTATCCTATGCATTTTACAGTGTGCTCGGCGCTGAAAAAGCTTACCTCAAGAAGTCCGCTTCTGAATATCTCTGGTTCGCTCAATTCTTTGATAATAACAGGAAACGGTAGCTTAGGCGCAATTATACAAAGACTCTGTACTACTTTCTCTATTCCCGGCGGACCGGCTATTGTAACCGGTTCTGTTCTTCCTTCATTGCCCATTGACAGCAAAAAGCCGGGCAGCCCGGATATGTGATCGGCATGAAAATGCGTTATGCAGATAAGATCTATCGGCTTTGGCTTTTTCTCTGCGGCTTTCAGCGCTATCTGTGTTCCTTCTCCGCAGTCTATCAGTATCGAATGTCCTTCACAGCTTATAAGACAAGAGCTTAACCATCTGTTATTCTTAGGCAGCATTCCGCCTGTTCCTAATAATGTTACTTCAAGCATTTATTTCCTCCTGTCCATTATTATACAGCTTTTTACATATCTGCTCAAATTCCTCTTTTGTCATTATGCAATTCAGCACATCTACAAGCGAATTACACGTCATATTCTCCGGCAGCTTCAAATATTCTTTCAGTTCATTTCTTCGCTTACCAGAATCGACTCCTCCCGTCAAACCGTATATATATAAATCTGCTTTTGTAATGTCTTTCTCTTTTTTTATCGTTTCGTCTGTTATGCTGCAATGCGCACCGGATGCAGCTATTGCTTTCATTAGTATTTCGTCTGATATTCCCTCAACTCCGATTTTCCCTTCCTTGGACGGCACAGCCTTTCTTCTTTCCTTTCCCGCAATATCAGGTATGTATGCATGATACAGCTTATCCCTTGGAACTGTCCCCTTAAGAAAATTCCTTATTACAAAGCCTGCTCCATCACTGTCAGTCAGTATCAGTATTCCCCTTTTTTCAGCAAGATGCCGGATTAATGCCTGTTTCTCTTTATTCTTGAATATCCCGAAGCCTTCTGTCGTTATTATAAGACCATCAATAAAATTTGACAGTCTGATTTTGTCATATTTTCCTTCTACTATTACAGCTTCCCTTATCTTTATCATACATTGCCTTCCTTTTTTACTATTGTCAGAAGCTTGCCGATAAGCGTTTCAAGCAATATCCGATTATCCGCGCGGGTACTTTTCATCTTTATATCTGTTTCCAGTATCGCTTCAAATATTTCACTCATCGCCTCACCGGAGTACCGCGCAGCATTATTTCTTGCATTCTTCAGAATAAAATCTCTCCTGCCGTATTTGAAATCCGCAGCTACCTCAGCTATGCCCTTTCCTGCTGACGCTGCTGTTTTCATTCTGTACATATCAACATACGCTGAGCTTAAAACAGATAATATTACCTCCGGCTTTTCATTTTGTTCATACAGATAATGAAGCTGTCTGTACGCTGAATTGAAATCATTTCTTGATATACTGTCCGATAATGCATACATTTTTGCTTCTGTGTTTTTTACGCAAAGAAGTCTGATTAATTCTTCTTCAATTTCTTTTCCGTCAGCATATGCGCAAAGCTTTTCAATCTCATTTTTCAGTGTATTCATGTCTGTTCCGACCCGTGCAATTATCTTTGAAGCATTGATTCTCGTTAGAGTACATCCCCTCTTTTCACACCATGCTGTCAGCTGCCTCTCAAGCGCGATATCTCCGGGCTTTTTAAATTCAATAACACAGCCGTTTTTGTCCGCCAATGCCGCAAATTTTGAAAACCTGTTCGTTCCGCCCTTTGCTCCTCCGGATTTTTTCTTTGTGTCAGGGTCAGTCGTTGGCATTGAAAACACCAATACCGTTTCAGGAGATATATCCTCCAGAAATTCTTCAAACTGCTTGAAATCTCTTTCACTTAACCCGTTTATATCATAATCAATTACACATACGCATTTTTTATCTCCCAACACCGGCAGCTGTTCTGCTGCATCAAAAATGCTTCCCGGGTCCGCATCTGAATTAAAACGAAAATAATCGAATTCCTTCCCCTTTTTTCCGACTACTTTTTTTACTAATTCATCCGTATATTTTTTTACAAGGTATTTTTCTTCCCCATATATCAGATATAAGCTTTTGAATTCTCCGCCTGTTATTTCCTTGCGAAAATCACTTTCACTCAGCTTAGCCAATAGCCTTCCCTCCCTATCGTTATATTATTATCGCTGTATATTCTCATTCCGATATTTCCAAATCCTGTCGTGAAGTATATATTTTCCTTACTTACAGCAAGATTCTCTCTGTCCCGGTCAGCCTGTATTTCTTCATCAGAAATAATGACACGTCCGGGGTTAAGAAGTTCACTGTTTTTCAGACTGCCTCCGTCTATCAGCAAATCCGCTTCTCTCCATTTTTCCGGTATTATTGAACAATCTGTTCCGTTTTCACATACCAATATCCCGGTATTGTATATCTCAATATAAAGCGCGCAGCACTCATTTGTGTTCAGAATATGTACATTTGCATCTGATAATCGGCATAATTCTATTCTGTTCTGTTCCTTGCTGCTGTGCAAAACATTTTCATATGCTTCTATCTTTGATTGCATACGCTTCTTTAATCTATCCTCATCATAGACATGTATTGTTTCTACGTTATATCTGTCAATGATTCTTTCCGCATATCCTGAGGTTTCTGCCGTGTTATCCGGTATCAGCAGATAATCGATATCACTGTCGGGCAAATTATCTATATACTGCTTTATACTCTGATATTTATCCGTTTTTCCTCCGCAGGACAATATATCAGTGCTGTCATAATCCGAAAGTATCAGCGTTATTCCTCCTCCGCTGTCTGCAATAAAAAGCTTGACACTGTCTTTTTTTATAATGTACTCAGTCAGATACCCGCAGCAAAAGGTAAATATGATCATACAAATACACAGCATTGCTCTGATAAATACTTTCCCTTTTTTATGTAAAATAAAAATCACCGCAATTATGACAGAAACAACAAAGCAAACAGGTACATATTCCCCCGTAACTTTTATTATAGCAAACGGCAGTGTACATATCCATCCGCTAATACCGGTTATGTAATCCGAAAGAAGCTTTGTTACTGCTGCAAACGGTAAAACTGTATTCAAACCGGGTAATATCATGCCTGTTATTACCGTCATCAGCGCAGTACATATCAATACTGAAACTGCCGGAGCTGTAAGAAGATTTGAAAGAACTGTATAGGGCGCTGCTGTTTTGAAAAACAAAACCGCAAGCGGAATTGTTAATGCCAATGCGCCGATTGTAACAGTTGAAATAGAGATAACAGCTTTGAATACAGCTTTTTTAATTCGTCGTAAACCTGACGATTCTTTTTTCTTTGCTTTCAGATGACCGGTGACCGGATTGTCCTCGGGATAAATACGGTAATACACAGCATTATACATTCTTCCGCTCCACAGACATATTCCGAGTGTCGCGAAAAATGACAGCAAAAAGCCTATATCCATGCATGTGTACGGATTAATAAAGCATATTATCAGCGCAGAAAGTCCGAGTGAATTCAGAGAATCAGCCTTCATGATTATTGTTTGTGCAAAAAGTATCATAATCTGCATAACTCCTGCTCTCACAATCGAAGGATTAAATCCTGCTATTGCCATATATAAAAATACAAATACTATACATATCATGGAGGCAAGACGTTTTCTGCCGATAAGTATAACTGTCAGCGCCGCCATCATTATTTGCGATATAAGCGCAAGATGAAAACCTGATACAACAATAATGTGTGAAATACCTGCCGTACGAAAGGCTGACATATCCTCATATGAAAGAGAACTTTTATCTCCCAGCAATACTGCGCTTACAAATGAGGCATTTTCATCTAAAAAATTTTCATCAATTGTTTCAAGCATTTTCTGCCTTATGCGCAATGCATAGTAATATAATGGTTTCTCATCGTTTTCGTTTACCTGTATACTTTTATATATATCAATATACCCTGTGAGATAATTCCGCCTTGAAATATTGTAAAACCTGAAGCTGTCATCTGTTTGTGAATAAAAATGCACCGTCGCTCTGACTGTATCATAAGGCTCCGCCGGTATTTTCTTTTTTGACGATACAAGGGCCACGGTATTCTGTACCGCCTTTTCACGATAAATATGTTCAGTTTTCAGCTTATAATAATATCTCCCGTTTTGCTCAAACGGAAGCTCACAGATTTGCCCCTCAACTATTGCTGTTTTTCCATAAAGCTTCTCAGCCGGAGCAACGTATACCTCCGAAAAACACAGAAGCCAGATAAATGCAAATGCCGCAGTCAATGAGATTACCGGAAGAATCCGCTGTTCTCTTGTGCGTGGAAATATTATAAAAAACAATGATACTGACAAGGATATTATTATTATCAGCGGCAATATTTCAAAGGCAAATAACAAGGCGGCCGCCATAGCAGCTAAATATGAAAACCCGATAACTGCAAGCGGCCGCTCCATTCATTTTTCCCCCTATCAGCACATTTCTACTTTCAGCTTTTTGCCGCCAAGAAGATGGAAATGCAGATGAAATACAGTCTGACCAGCATTCGGTCCGCAATTCGATACTACACGGTAACCATCCTCAGCAATACCAAGCTCTTTTGCAAGCTTAGCTGCTACTGCAAGTATATGTCCTGTTACTGCGCAGTTTTCTTCTGTAATATCGTTAACAGAAGAAATATGCTGTTTCGGTATTATAAGAACGTGTACAGGCGCCATGGGATTAATATCCTTGAACGCATATACCTGATCGTCCTCATAAACCTTTGTTGAGGGAATATCTCCCTTAATGATACTGCAAAATAAACAATCCATTGTTATTTCTCCTTTTCTTATTAATTATTTCCGAGCATTTCCTCCGCATAATCCAAGGTTGCCTGTGTGATCTCCACTCCTCCTATTATTCTTGCAAGCTCTCCCACTCTGCCTTCATGATCGAGGAGTGAAACATTGGTATAGGTTTTGCCTTCGGAAACGCTTTTGATTATTTTATAATGACTGTCGGCAAGCGATGCTATCTGCGCTAAATGTGTTACACACAGCACCTGACGGCTTCCCGATACCTCCTTGAGCTTAAGTCCGACCTTCTGAGCAGCGCTTCCGCTGATACCGGTATCTACCTCGTCAAATATCAATGTATCTATTTCATCCTTATCGGCAAGTACATTTTTTATCGCTAGCATCATTCTTGACAGCTCACCGCCCGATGCAATCTTTGCGACAGGCTTTGGCACCTCGCCGGGATTTGTTGAAATAAGTATCTCTATATCATCACAGCCGTTACGGTTAAGCGTACATTTTTCCTGACGTATCACAAGCTCAACATTCGGCATATCAAGATATGTCATTTCTTCCTTGACTGCTCTTGCAAAGGAATCGGATATTCTTTTTCTTTTTTCTGACAATGCCTCCGCCTTAAGCTCTGCTTTTTGTTTTGCCTCTTTACACTTACGTATCAGTTCATCCCTGTTTTCGTCATATTTTTCAAGATAGTCAAGCTCCTGCTTTGCTTTATCAAGATAATCCAGCATTTCTTCAATTGTGGTCCCGTATTTCTTTCCAAGACTGTATATCAGATCGAGTCTTTCTTCTATTTCATCTATATTGTCTCCTTCGCCGTCTGCCGACTGGAACAATTCAAGTATTTCCTCTCTGCAATCTTCTAATTCATATACTGCGCTCTGTATACGTTTGGATATCGGTTCAGTTTCAGGCATACAGTCCTCAATTTCAGACAGACTGTCACAGGCCATTTCTAAAAGGCTTACTGCGCCGTCACTGTTATCATCTCCGTTAAGGTACTCATGCGCGCTATTCAGGGCATTCGCTATTTTTTCAATATTCTCTATAATCTGCTTTCGCTCAGTCAGGTCCTCATATTCACCTACATAAAAATCTGCCTGCTCAAGCTCATCTACCTGATATCTGAGCAAGTCTGTTTTTTTTGCCCTTTCGTTTTCATCGGTGGTTGCCTTGTTCAATTCGTTGAAAAGCTCTGTATATTCCTTATATGCTATCCTGTATTCTTCAAGCTCATTTTCAAGCGAACCGAGTTTATCTATGTAGGTAATATGAAGTTCCGGCGACATCAGTTCATAGCTTGCGTGCTGACCGTGTATATCTATAAGATACTCCCCGAGTCCTTTCAAAACGCTGACAGCAGCGGGTCTGCCGTTTACCCGGCATTTTCCCTTTCCGCTGAGTGTCAGTTCTCTCTGGATAAGTACCGAACCGTCTTCCTCCGCAGAAAAGCCGTATTCTTCCAGCGCTTCAAGCGCGCGTCCGGAAAGTTCGCAGAATTCCGCGCTTACAAACGCGCTTTCACATCCGTTTCTGATAAGGTCACGGGATGTTCTGTTACCTAATATTGCATTTATAGAATCAATTATTATTGATTTTCCTGCGCCTGTTTCGCCTGTCAGAACATTAAGCCCATTTGAAAAATCAATTGTTGTTTTTTCGATAACAGCTATATTTTCTATATACAAATTTCTAAGCATTTCTGACCCCTTGATTATACATTCTGAATCTGATCATTTATCAGCTTTCCTTGCCTGATATCATTTTCCTGAGATCCGATACCAGATTTGCCGCTGCCGCATCCGTTCTTGTTGCAACGAATATCGTATCATCTCCGGCTATAGATCCTATAACGCCTATCCTGTACGTCGAATCAAGCGCCGCGCACACGGCCTGCGCCATTCCGCTGCGTGTTTTTATTACCACAAGCGTATGTGTGTATTCTACAAAAACAACAGCCGTAGAAAACAAGTACTTATTTGATTGATTTTCGATATCCGGTATTGCTTCTGATGAATATTTATATTTTCCGTCGCTGTCAAGCAGCTTGACAAGCCGCATTTCTTTTATATCTCTCGATACGGTAGCCTGAGTAACTGCAAAGCCTTCACTGCGCAGAAAGTCAAGTAATTCTGACTGAGTTTCAACCGGATGATCTCTGATGATCTCCAATATTTTTGTCTGCCGGAGTGTTTTCATCTTTATTCACCCTTTTCCGCAAATTTATCATTCAATACTCTGTAAAATGATCTGTCCTTCAGATTAATAAACTCTGCCTCAAGCTCCGAGGATGTTACGATGACTCTGTCACTTTTTTTAAGTATTACAGTTCTTGCGCCGTCTATAGTAAGAAATACCTCTGTATTATCATCGCATGAGGCATTTATTACAAGTTCGGAATGATGACTGAATATTACTGATCTGGCAAATAAGGAATGGGGACATATCGGTGTCATTACTATACACTTCATTGTCGGTTCTACCACCGGTCCTCCTGCTGCAAGTGAATATGCGCTTGAGCCTGTCGGAGTTGACACAATAAGTCCGTCTGATCTGTAATGACACATATAATCTTTATCGAGTGTTACGTCTATATCTATAAGACGTGAAAGCGATCCTCTTGATATTACTGCGTCGTTTATCGAAAAAAAATCTCTTGTTCCGTTTTTACTCTCATGTATCACGGTCAGCATCATTCGTTTTTCGATAGTATAATCGCCTGTTCCAAGCTTTATCAGCATATCAAGCTCATCAGGTTCAAGACCTGCTACAAATCCCAGTCTGCCCATATTTATTCCGAGAAGCGGTTTGTGCAGCGGAGATGCGTGTCTTGCGGCGTGCATGATTGTTCCGTCGCCGCCTATTGTCAGAACCATATCCGCAGATCTGATAAGCTCATCAGTGCTGTCAAAAAACACAACATTGATATCCTTATACTTATCCCGCAATTCACTGCGCATATATACATTCATATTGTTCCTGCGAAGAATATCCATTGCTTCAAGCGAACAGCCATATGAACCTTTTTTTGTCAGATTGGGGATAAGCGCAATGTTTTTTACAGCCTTCATCAGATCATCTCCATATTCTATTTATCAAGCTCTCTGTGTGAGGCCTCGACCATTTCTTTTATATCAAAATTCTGTACAGCGCATGGTTCGTCGCTTTTCTGAATATATATAAGGTACTCGATATTTCCCTCCGGTCCCTTTATCGGAGAATACTCAAGCCCTAAAACGCTGAATCCGTTTTCAAGGCAATAATCGTATATCTTTTGTATAACTTCAGCATGGACAGCCTTATCCCTTACAACTCCGTTTTTTCCGACCTTTCCCTTACCTGCTTCAAACTGAGGCTTAATAAGGCATACAGCCGTACCGTTTTCCTTCAGCATGGGACGTACTGCCGGCAGTACCAGGACAAGCGAAATAAAACACACGTCTACACTGAAAAAATCTATTTCATCCGGAACCTGCTCTGATGTTATATAACGTACATTTGTCCGTTCCAGATTAACAACTCTTGTATCATTTCTGAGCTTCCAGTCAAGCTGGCCGTATCCCACATCAACAGAATAAACCTTTGATGCTCCGTTCTGAAGCATACAATCCGTAAAGCCTCCGGTAGATGCGCCGATATCCATTGCAATACAATTTTCAAGCTTAAGATCAAAGCAGCTTATTGCCTTCTCAAGCTTCAGACCTCCGCGGCTGACATATTTCAGCTTATTGCCCCTCAGCTCAATATTGACATCCTCGGAATAAGTTGTCCCTGGCTTGTCCGATTTCTGATTATCGACATATATTATTCCTGCCATGATCAAAGCCTTAGCCTTTTCTCTGCTTTCCGCAAGGCCTCGTTCATATACAAGTACATCCAGCCTTTTTTTTGAAGCCACTTTATCTTTCACCCCTGCTTTGAAGATCATTCTTTATCGTTTTCTTTATTCCTTCGCAGTCAAGTCCGAGCTTTTCCAGGGCAGACAACACCTTTGCCTGCTTGACATGATCCTCCACTGCCGTAAGCAGAAATCTGCCTTTATGTCCGTTCTGATACAGCATAAGCCCGAAGCTTTCACCTATACCGCCTTTTTTTATTCCTTCTTCAAAAAAGTAGATATTATCGTAGCCTGACGCTGTTTTTACAGCTTCCTCTGCGATAGGAATAATCCTGTTAAGCTTCATGATACAGACATCATTTCCTTCAGAACAAAGCTGCTCCTGTGCCTGACATGCATATGAGAATATGCGTCCGTATGTAATGATAAGATTTTTACAATCAGCATTTCCCACCAGATCGTAATCCTTTTCGTTATAAGAATATCCGTCCGGAAAATACAATTCTCCTCCTCTCGGATATCGCACCGCAGCTACATCCGGTGTTTCATATATTGCTGTGTAAAGCATTTTCCTTTGTTCCTCAAACGATGCAGGCGCAAAAAGCGTTACGTTCGGTATAGTATTGAGGAACGCCGTATCAAAAATACCCTGATGTGTTTCTCCGTCTTCTCCTACGATTCCCGCGCGGTCAATTGCAAGAACGATATGAAGATGCTGCATTGCTGCATCGTGTAAAATCTCATCATAGCTTCTTTGCAAAAATGTTGAATAAACCGCAAATACAGGTATTATTCCTCCTGCTGCAAGGCCCGAAGCAAATGTTACTGCGTGTTCCTCAGCTATCCCGACATCAAAAAATCGGTTTCTGAATTTCTTTGAAAACTCGCTCAGACCGGTTCCGATAGACATTGCTGCCGTAATTGCGCATATTGAAGTATCGCTTTCGGCGCATTCGCACATGAATTCGCCGAATACATCAGAATACCCTCTTGAGCTGCTTTTCGGCTCACCCGTTTCGATATCAAACGCTGAGATACCGTGATAATTCTTCGGATTTTTTTCAGCATATTCATATCCAAGTCCTTTTTTTGTGCACACGTGAAGCATTATCGGACCTGATGCATTCTTTGCGGCATTCAGCGCCGTACGCAGCTGCTGTATATCATGTCCGTCCAGCGGACCGTAATATCCGAAACCAAGCTGTTCAAACATATTTTTCTGGTGTCCGAAAAAATTGAATCTTATCCAGCTTTTCATCTTTCGGAAAAACGCTGTCAGCTTTTTTCCGACACGAGGAAGCTTGTCGAGTCTGCTGTGCATTCTGAGCTTTGCATTGATATATGACGGCCTTATCCTCAGCTTTGTCAGATATCTTGCCATTGACCCGACATTCTTTGATATTGACATTTTGTTGTCGTTCAGAATAACTATCAGTTTTTCCTTTGTCCTTCCTGCGTTGTTTATTCCTTCAAGCGCTAATCCTCCGGAAAGCGCGCCGTCGCCGATCACTGCTATTGTATAGTGATCCTCCGACCTTATCCTTCCAGCGCAGGCTATTCCCAGCGCTGCTGAAACAGAAGTACTGCTGTGACCCGTATCAAACGAATCGTATTTGCTTTCACTTCTTTTCGGAAAACCCGACAATCCTCCTTCCGTTCTTATTGTTCTAAGTCTTGCACGCCGCCCTGTCAGAAGCTTATGTGCATAGCTCTGATGTCCGACATCCCAGATTATTTTATCCTCCGGACAATTAAAAACAGAATGTATTGCTATCGTCAGTTCGACAACACCTAAATTTGACGCAAGGTGTCCGCCGTTTTCCGAAACGGTTTTTACGATCGTTTCCCTTATTTCATCAGCAAGTATACTAAGCTGCTCAGCAGACAGCTCTTTTATATCTGATGGTGATTGAATTCCTTCAAGAATACTGTCCTCTGTCATTTCTATAATCTCCAGTTAACATATAATAACTCTATCCTAAAGATACCGGAAAGGTTCATTGTGCATCAGTTCCGGAAATTCCCATTACGCTATTATACTACATAATCCCTAATTATTCAATCAGTTTTCTCTCTCTAAAAGATAATATGCGAAATTTCTGAGTTCCGTTGTATCATTTTCAAATATTTCAAGCGCTTTTACTGCCTTTTCGGTCAGTTCTCTGCTGAGCTCGCGGCATTTTTCCAATCCGAGCAAAGCTGCATAGGTCGATTTTTCATTGGCATTATCGCTTCCGATAGGTTTTCCCAATTCCTCAGCCGTTGAGGTTATATCAAGAATATCGTCAACTATCTGGAATGTCAGTCCGATATTTTCCGCATATTCCTCTGCTGCTTCAAGCTGTTCTTTTCCTGCGCCTGCGCTTATGCATCCGAGCTTTGCGGCTGCGATCATGAGCGCGCCTGTTTTTTTGTTATCCATCGTTTTCAGATGTTCTGCCGTTACGCTTTTTCCTTCGCTTTCCAGATCTATCATCTGACCTCCGAGCATTCCGTCCGCGCCTGCGCACTGCGCAAGTACACGGCCTGCCTTTACACATTTTTCATATCCGTTAAGGCTTACTGCTTTCTCTGACAATATCGTTTCAAATGCGTGTGTAAGAAGTCCGTTGCCTGCAAGCAGCGCTGTTGCCTCACCGTATACCTTATGGTTTGTAGGCTTTCCTCTGCGAAGATCATCATTGTCCATACACGGAAGATCATCATGTATGAGCGAATATGTGTGTATCATCTCAAGCGCGCATGCAAACGGCATTGCCGACTCGACGCTTCCTCCGCATAATCTTGCAAATGCTCCCACCAGATAGGGTCTGACACGTTTTCCGCCTGCCATCAGACTGTATTTCATTGATTCAAGCAGCTTTTTTACATCTTCATTTTCGCTTTCCGGCATATAGCTCAAAAGCTCACTTTCAACTTTCTCTGTGAATTCAGACATATTTTTTCACTCCTTATTCAAGTTCGGATATTTCAGTTATTTTTTGTTCTGCTTTTTTCAGAATATCATAACACATTGCCGTAAGCTTTGTTCCCTCTTCAAATAGCTTTACAGACTCATCAAGCATACATTCTCCGCTTTCAAGCTTTTCCACAATTTCTTCGAGTCTGCTGAGCGCTTCCTCATATTTAAGCTTTGCCATCAGTATCTACCCTTTCATTTACAGTACATTCCAGACTGCCGTCTGAAAGACGTACATTGATTCTGTCATTTATCCCTATATCTTTTACCGAAGAAATTATCTGTCCGTCCTTACTTGCAGCTGCATATCCCCTTGACAATACCTTCAAGGGGCTGAGCGCATCAAACTTTGCCGCAAGCGCGGAAAGCCTGCCTGCGCTGCTTTGCAGATACAGCTTATACTGTGAATTCAGTGCATTTGACAGCATTTCCAGCCTTATCATTCTTTGCGCCGTGATATTTTTCCCTTTGCTCAGAACAAATGCTTTGCTTAATGATTCAAGGTGCAGTCTGTTCCTTATCAGGATATTGTTCATAACAGATACGAGTTTGCGCCCGCAGTCTGACAATGTACTCTCAAGAAAACCTTCGTCCGGCGATATTATTTCTGCCGCAGCGGAAGGCGTTGGAGCAGCTGCATCGGCAGCATAATCGCATATTGTCGTATCTATCTGATGTCCTACCCCGGACACGACAGGTATCGAGCATTTATATATCGCGCGCGCAAGCTTTTCATCGTTAAATGCCCACAGTTCCTCAGCAGAACCTCCTCCTCTTCCGATGATGATAACATCTGCACATTTCAGCCTGTCAAATTTTTCAATCGCAGCAGTCAGTTCCGGCGCTGCATTTATTCCCTGTACCAAAACCGGACACAGTATTATCTCTCCTATCGGATAACGTCTGGCAAGTACTTCACATATATCCTTTACAGCTGCGCCTGTATCAGATGTTATAACTCCTATACGTTCAGGCAAAAACGGCAGCGGTTTTTTATGCTCCCTGTCAAAAAGTCCTTCCGCAGCAAGCCTTTTTTTCAGATTTTCAAATGCCATACTCAGCGCGCCTATTCCATCCGGACGAATATCGCTTATATACAGCTGATACTGCCCGGTTTTCGCATACAATGCCGCCCTTCCGCGTACTATGACCCTCATACCGTCCTCAAGCGGAAAGCGTATTCTTGACGCATTTCCCGCGAACATCACCGCGCTGATACTGCTTTCTTCATCTTTAAGCGTCATATATCTATGACCGCTTCGGTGATTCTTATAATTTGATATTTCTGCCTGTAGTGTTATATCATTCAGAAATTCATTTTCCTCAAGCAATGAATTAACATATGTATTCAATCCTGTTACTGTCAGTATTGGCATAGCCGTCCTCTCTTTAGTCAAATTTCAGCTGTGTCTGCTGAATATCAGGCATATCAAGCCCTATATGCAGACACCCGGCGCGGGTGATACAGCGCCCTCGCGGAGTTCTGTTAAGAAATCCTATCTGCATCAGATACGGCTCTATTACATCTTCTATAGTTACCGCTTCTTCACCTATCGCCGCAGCGAGTGTTTCAAGCCCCACCGGACCGCCCTTATAGAATTTTACTATTGCCGTAAGCATTCTTCTGTCGTTTGAATCAAGTCCGAGCTCATCTATTTCAAGCCGTTCAAGTGCTGTCCGCGCTGTACTCAATGTAATGACTCCGTCAGACATTACCTGTGCGAAATCGCGTACTCGTTTGAGCATCCTGTTTGCTATACGCGGCGTACCCCTTGAACGTGAAGCAATTTCCAGTGCGCCGTCGGGTTCGATCGGTATACCCAGAATCGACGCGCTCCTGTTTACGATCATAGCAAGCTCCTCAGGCGTATACAATTCAAGTCTGAGCGTTACTCCGAATCTGTCACGAAGCGGAGCCGTAAGCTGTCCGGCTCTTGTTGTTGCACCGACAAGCGTAAAGTGCGGCAGCGGCACATGATATGACACTGCCATCTGTCCTTTTCCGGTAATAACGTCTATTGCGAAATCCTCCATTGCCGGATAAAGTATTTCCTCAACTGCTCTGTTGATACGGTGTATCTCGTCTATAAACAGCACATCACCGTCATTAAGATTTGTCAGTATCGCAGCGAGATCGCCGGGTTTTTCTATAGCAGGTCCTGAGGTTATACGAAAATTCACTCCAAGCTCGTTGGCTATTATTTTTGAAAGCGTAGTCTTGCCAAGCCCCGGAGGACCATATAAAAGCACATGATCAAGTGTTTCGCCTCTTTGTCTTGCAGCCTCAATAAAAACCGCAAGATTCTGTTTAGCCTTATCCTGCCCGATATAATCATCAAGCCGCTGAGGACGAAGCGGATTATCATCTGAATTTTCTCCCATTATTTCAGTCGGAGATACTATTCTGTTTTCATAATCATAATCATTCATAACGATTTCCTCGACGTATTATTTTTTTCCTATTGCTTTAAGAGTTTCTCCGATTATCTTTTCTACCGGAAGAGATGGATCTATTCCTCCCATATACGGTGTTACATAATCCGGTGAATATCCGAGCACAGCAAGCGCTCCTATTGCTTTTGATATATTGCCCTCAGGTATTATTTCCGCTGAATCAGGCAATGAAGTAAATGTTGTGTCCGAAGGTACTATTTCCTTTACCTTGTCCTTCAGCTCAAGGATTATTCTCTGGGCAAGCTTATTACCGACACCGCTTGCCTTTGTCAGCGCCTTACTGTTGCCCGATGACACAGCGACGGCGGTTTGCTCAGGAGTCAGCACTGACAGTATCGCTATTGCTACCTTTGCTCCTACGCCGCTTACCGATGTCAGCAGGCGGAAACAGTTAAGCTCGCTTCTGTCTGCAAATCCGCAAAGCTCAACTGCATCCTCCCTGACGATCATATGTGTATACACCATAGCCTGTTTTCCGGTTTCAGGCAGAGATCGGATAGTGTTTATTGTTGTAAGACATTTATAGCCCACGCCGCCGCATTCAATAACGACCGCATTCGGTTCTGTAAGTATAATTTTTCCGTTCAGACTGTATATCATTTTCGTACTCCTTATTTACAGTATCAGTTTTTCCGGATCTGTCCTCCCAAAGAATTAAGGTTTACCTTATTTCTGCTGTTAAGCATATCCTTTAGCTTTGTACCAGATGACTGTACATGACAGATCGCTATTGCAAGGGCATCAGCAGTATCGTCCGGCTTAGGGACGCTTTGCAGTTTCAGAAGTCTGCGTGTCATTTCCATAACCTGAGGCTTTTTTGCCTGTCCGAATCCCGTAACCGCCTGTTTGACCTGCAACGGTGTATATTCGCTGATCGGTATATTATTCATCTGTGCCGAAAGAAGTATGACTCCTCTTGCTTCGGCAACGGCAATTGCTGTTTTCTGATTATTCTGGAAATACAGACGTTCTACTGCCATTTCATCAGGATCATTTCTTATTATTACCGACACAAGTTCATTATATATATGCTGTAGTCTTTTCGGAAACGGCATATCCGGTTCCGTCGTTATTGCCCCGTATTCGACCGGTGAATAACTTCCTCTGCTGTATTCCACGACCCCGTAGCCCACTATAGCATAACCGGGATCTATACCTAATATTTTCATTTTTATACATTCCCTGCAATAATCATATACGTTAAATATAGCACATTTTACTCTTTTTATCAATAAAAAAATCGTGAAACGCTGCGTTCCACGATTTATGTTTGCGGCCTGTAAAGCCACGGTATCATATTCCATACAAGTATCCTGTTTCTCAGAGAAGAATCAGTATCTTTGGAAAAATCAATATATTTGGCATAATCCTTTGATTTGAGCAGCTTCTTTATCGACGAATACTTAAATCCCTCATTCAGAAGCTTGTCTATACAATCCAATACCACCGACGGCAGCTTCTGAAATTCCAGCATATTAAGAAGAACCTGATCGTTCTTATGCAGTTCTCTGGCAGCTGTAAAGATCCTGATCATAGCCTCAAGCCGTTCAAAACAGTTCTTTGAAGCTTTTATCTCAAACTTACTGTTTTCATCCTCACATACTCTTTCAAGCTTCAGCGTTGAATATGCAACAGTCGGAGAATTCAGCAAAGCATTATAAATAAACGCTTCGGCATAGCCGATCGTACAATCCTCATAAAATGCTGCGCCCTTTGAACAAAGAAATTCTCTGCGGAACATCACTGCGGTAAAGTCGATCTTTATTGAAGAACGTATAAGACTTACAACCAGATCTGTTCCGGTAACTCCGTCAGAGATCAATACTCTGCTGCCGTCATCAGACTCTGGAACAGCAAATACAAAATCGGCTTCTTTTTCAGTTATCTCACTATAATACTGTTCAATATAGTTCCGGTAAGTTCTTGAAGGATACACAAAAGTAACATATTTACCTACAGATTTATATATTCCCGTATTCAAAGCCGAGCTTACCGTACTCCCGCCGCTTTGTATAACGCAGCCTCTGAGATTCAGTTCTTTTATAACATTCAGTGTATTAAGCACACCGCCGTCAGATGAATTCATATCGATAACTATAAATTCAGTTTCGATATTACGGGTCTCATCATCCAATCTTTTTATAACAGAAGCGATCTGTTCTTTATTATTATTTGAAGGGATTATTATAGAAACATCAACAGTTGACATAATAACACAAACTCCATAATCAGGTTATATCATTATTATATCACATCACAAATAAAAATTCGGTTTTATCGGTGTAGAAAATAAATATAATTTTTGCATAAGATTCAGTTATTATGCACAATTAAAAGCTTTGCTTTCAACAAGCAAAGGCAAGCCGTAGGCATGCTGACGTTCAGTGGGAGATTTTACTCCCACTGAACGTGTATATAGCTCCCGCCGCCTTAGAGGGCGCGGGTGTCCTGTGGACACCGCTGCGCAGCAGCAGAGCCGACCGAGCCGGCAGGCGAGACCCGGAGGACGTACTTTGCGGTTATACTCCTATTTTATTCTTTATCAGATCTGCTGTTTCCCTTGCAAGTCTTGCGATAAGCTCTTCATCAAGTCCTTCAAGCATTACCCTGACGAGCGGTTCGGTTCCTGACATACGAACAAGTATTCTTCCGTCATCACCGAGTTCCTTTCTGACCTGATCAATTTTTTCCTTTATCAACTGATTCTTGTAAAAGCCTATTTTTCCTTCCGGTGTCACTTTAACATTTATGAGTATCTGCGGATAATGTGTCATCAGTGTTGATATACTTGACAGCTTTGCCTGTCTGCGGTTCACAAGACTGAGAAGCTGAGCCGCAGTAAGCTGGCCGTCACCCGTAGTGGAATAATCAAGGAAAATAACGTGGCCTGACTGTTCTCCTCCAAAATTATAGCCATCCCGGAGCATAGCTTCAAGAACATATCTGTCGCCCACATTCGTTGCTATAAATTTAAGTCCGTTATCACTGCAAAAACGTCCGAAGCCCATATTTGACATTACTGTGCCAACCGCAGTTCTTTTGCTGAGCTTTTTTCTTGACGCAAGATCAAGCGCACATATTGCCATAATAAAATCTCCGTCTATCATTTTGCCGTTTTCGTCAACAGCAAGGCATCTGTCTGCATCGCCGTCGAATGCTACACCCAGATCAAGACCGTTATCCACTACATATTTCATCAGATTTTCCATATGAGTTGATCCGCAGTTATCGTTTATATTAATACCGTCAGGCTTATCCGCAAGCATATGACATTCTGCACCGAGCGCTGTAAAAAGCTTTTCTGCTGTCACAGATGATGAGCCATTGGAACAGTCTATTGCTATTTTCATTCCGTCAAGACGGTATGAAACCGTACTGATAACATGGTTTATATAATCATCAATTGCGGTTTCTGCACGGCTTACACTTCCGAGTCCGTCGCCTGTCGGTAAAAGATAAGCTTTAGTGTGATCTATCACTATACCTTCAATTTCCTCCTCAAGCGCATCCGGAAGCTTATAGCCGTCACCGGAAAATATCTTTATTCCGTTAAATTCAAAAGGATTATGTGATGCCGATATCATTATTCCGGCATCCGCATCATATTCCTTTACAAGATAAGCAACCGTAGGTGTAGGCACTGTTCCAAGCAGGATAACGTTCGCTCCAACCGAGCAAAGTCCTGCTACCAGAGCGCCCTCAAGCATATCAGATGAAAGTCTTGTATCCTTTCCGATCAATACCTTCGGGTGTCTGTTTTCCGAATTATCCGTAAGAACCATTGCGGCTGCTCTGCCTATATTCATAGCAAGCTCGGGTGTCAGTTCTTTATTTGCAACACCTCGGGCGCCGTCAGTACCAAATAATCTTCCCATTGCGCTTATCTCCTTACTAATTTATTTTTATTTTCATTTCTGAACAAAGTATGTTCAGTATCTGATTCATACACATTATCACTCATTTGATATTCTATGCCTGAGCCAACACAAAAATGCAGTTCCTGACGCATTATCAGCCGAAAACTCCGGCTGTGCAAAATAAGAATCAAATCTGCCGCTAAGCTTATTCTTTATTATGGAATCAGACATTACCCCGCCGGCAAACACCACAGGCATAGTCCCGTATTTTTTCAACAGTTTTTCACACATTTCTTCAACTGTCTTTTCTACATATTCAAGACATAATGCAGATACATATTCTTTTGAAGAAGTTTTTTCGTATGCCTTCCGGCATATATTTTCTATTCCCGAAAGACAGCAGTCCTCGCCTTTAAGAGTTGGTTTTGCCTTAAGTATTTCTTTATTTTTTGCAGCAAGCTGTTCGAGCGCAGCTCCGCACGGAAAATCAAGTCCGAGCATTACTCCTATACGGTCTATAAGCTGTCCTGCATTAAGATCGAGCGTTGATGCGGCAAGCGTTACATTGAAAATACGTTCCCTGTCAGGTTTTACAAGAACAGCTTCTGTTGTGCCGCCGGAAACATGAAATGCAAGAAATTCCTTGTCAACAAGCTCCGTCATTCCCGAGGAATATAATGCCGCGGCTATATGACCGCACTGATGTGAAAAAGAATACAGCGGTATTTTAAGCACATCGGATAATACTCTTGCGGTATTGTATCCGACAGTAAAGCACGGCATATATGAGCCTTCTGCATCCCTCGGACGTTCAGACGCAGCTATGGCTTCTATATTTCCGTCAAAGCCGTCAAAAAGCTCATGTATTATCTCATGCAGCTGCTGCACATGGTGAAATACAGCATCACTCTGTCTGAGTCCACATTCACCGTGTCTGACCGGCAAAAGCTTTTTCTTCCTTAGCATTTCATCGCTTTCGCTGTCATATATCGAAGCCGAGGTCGTATAGTTACTTGTATCTATTCCCAAAAAATACGGCATTACTCTTCACCGCTTTTTTCTTTCAGTTGCTTAGCTACCGCTCCGAGAACACCATTTACAAACGAACCGTCTGCAGCCGTAGCATATTCTTTTGCAAGCTCGACTGCTTCATTGATCGAAACACTGACAGGAACACTTTCAATATACAGCATCTCGTATATTGCCATCCTCAGTATAGTCAGTGAAACCTTTGAAATACGGTTCTTTTTCCATCCTTTCAGATTAGCTTCAATATACTGATCAAGTTCGGCCGTGGTTTCTTCCACACCCTTGACAAGCTGACGTGTATATTCCCCTATTTCGGCATCTCTCGCAGCTTTTGCATCCTCAATTATCAGCTCAATGTCATCCTTCTGGAATATCTGTTCAAACAACAGATAAAATGCCTGTTTACGTTCCTCACGGCGTGCTGTCTTTTTATTTTCTCTGCCTGCAGCTTTTTCGCTCATAGCAATTTTCCTTTCGTTAATAGCTTTGCTGTTGCATTACTCTTATGCGTTGTATCTTATTTTGTGATATATCTTTTTACCTTTTTTGATAACTATATATCCATTTTCCGCAAAATCACCGGCAGAAATTTCTGCTTTTACATCCGTCACCTTCTGATCATTTACAGCTATTCCGTTTTGCTGTATCAGTCTTCTTGCCTCTGCCTTTGACGGGACAAGATTTACGAGAAACAGCAGATCGATAAGGCCTATCTTACCGTCTGTCAGATCAGCTGCAGTAATATCGCTTGCCGGCATATTTTCAGTATCAGCCTTTGCGCTGAATATTGCCCTTGCTGCCTCAAGCGCCTTATCGGCCTCTTCCTGACCATGCACTAACTTTGTAAGCTCATATGCAAGAATTTCCTTTGCCTTGTTCAGTTCACTGCCCTCATATTTTTCCATTCTCTCGATCTCCTCGATCGGAACGAAGGTAAGCATCTTCAGACACTTGATCACATCGCTGTCGGAAACATTTCTCCAGTACTGGAAGAACTCATAAGGACTTGTCTTTTCCGGATCAAGCCATACTGCGCCCTTTTCTGTTTTACCCATTTTCTTGCCTTCCGAATTCAGCAGCAGATTTATAGTCATTGCATGCGCATCCTTGCCGAGCTTTCTGCGGATAAGCTCTGTACCTCCGAGCATATTGCTCCACTGGTCATCTCCGCCGAACTGCAGGTTGCAGCCGTATCTCTGATACAAAGAATAAAAATCATAGCTCTGCATTATCATGTAGTTAAATTCAAGAAAGCTAAGACCTCTTTCCATTCTCTGCTTATAGCATTCCGCTGTCAGCATTCTGTTTACGCTGAAACATGCGCCGACCTCTCTGAGAAGCTCTACGTAATTCAGGTCCAGCAGCCAATCGGCATTATTCACGAGCAGTGCTTTATCATCAGAAAAATCAATAAATCTGCTCATTTGTTTTTTAAAGCAGTCGCAGTTATGCTGTATATCTTCCTTTGTCAGCATTTTTCGCATATCCGTTTTGCCGGAAGGATCGCCTATCATTCCCGTACCGCCGCCAAGCAGGGCGATCGGCTTATTGCCTGCCATCTGTAATCTTTTCATCAGACTGAGGGCCATAAAATGACCGACATGAAGACTGTCTGCTGTAGGATCAAATCCGATATAGAACACTGCCTTTCCGGAATTGACTAGCTCTCTTATCTGCTGTTCGTCTGTTGTCTGAGCGATCAGACCTCTTCTTTGTAAATCCTCATAAACTCCCATTTCTATTCGTCCTTTCATATGTTTTATGGGGACAAAAAAAAGCCCCCTGATTTAACAGAGGGCGAACACTGCCGCTGTACCACCTCAATTTACCACAGCCTCACGACTGCAGCCTTAACGGGTACTTACATACCCTTGTGCTTTAACGGACACAAAGCGGAAAAGGCTAATTGTATTACCGTTCACCTCTCAGCTCAAAGATGTATTTCTGCCGGCCCTGACGAATACTTGCACCAAACGTATTCTCTCTGAAGACAGCGTCACGGCATACTTCTTCTTCTCACAGCTATTAAGAAACAGTATAACCATTTTTTTTATCTTTGTAAACAGCATTAAACTATTTTTTGAATTTTTTTATTATTTTTTATTTAACAGCGGACGTATTTCTTTCCCGAAGATACGTAGATTCGAGATCCGCAAGATGAAGCTTTACTGCTATAGAATATTTTTTCCATGCAGACGCTATTGCAAAGCTTCCTCCTCTTGCGGCTTCGTCAAAGCCGCCCATATGCCAGCGGATTGCTATTGCCTCTGACGGTTTGAGCCGCATAAAGCGTTCGATAAGAAATACTGATTTTTCTCCATGACCGAAAGGAAACACATCATCTATTGTGTAATACGGTTTCTTTTCCCACTGTCCCGTTTCTTCGTTTTTAACATTTTTTGTTGATGTTTTATAGAACTGCGCTTTACAAAGATCATGCAGCAACGCGCATATTGCAAAGCTTTCCGGATTATCGGTTTTTTCATCGAAATGCTTTTCCATCATTGTTTTATACACGCTTATACTGTGCATGACAAGTCCCTCACTACAAGCGCCATGAAACTTTGTGCTTGCGGGAGTGGTAAAAAAATCCGTTTTCTGCATCCAGTCAAGAAGATTCTGTGAACCTTCTCTGTGTATTTTTTCATTATATATCCCGATATATTCTTCCTTATATCCCATAGCATCAGCTCCATTAAAAAATCATTTCAGTTCTTCGTTGTAGTGCGCTCTTTCTCCGCCGATAAATTTCGGACGTGTCCTTGCGGCTGTTATATGCGCCTGTCCTATCATATTATTCCTGAGATTCAGCGGAACTGCCACTTCTCTCAGGTGCATTCCTATCAATACTCCGCCGATATCCATCCCTGCATCTGCCTTTATATGTTCAACAGCTACAGGATCCTTGATTGTATTGTATGTTATTGTTGCAAATGATCCCCCGGCCTTAGGCTGTGGAACTACATTCACACGATCATCTTTTGACACTGCTGTCGAGGATACGATAACTGCCCTGTTAAGATGCTCACAGCACTGTGCGGCGAGAAATATGCCCCGGCTTTCCAGTTCAGGATATATCCCATCAAATAATGCCTGCGCAATTTCCATGCTTGATGCTTTTCCGTAGCCCTCACCGCGGACCGTACTCGATGAACAGCCGACTACAAACACATCTCCGGACATCAGTTTTGACTGTTCGATTATTTCAAGTACTGTCTGTCTTGCCTTTTCTTTTATTTCCTCATACATTTCAATACATCTCCGTTGTAAACTTAATCAGGCATCTCTCATGAGATGCCTGACTTAATACAAATTACTCTGCTGATTCTTCTGTTTCAGTTTCAGCTTCTGCTTCAGCAGAATTATCCAGAAGTGCCTTCATTGAAAGGCTGATCCTCTTATTTTCAAAATCAATTGCTGTTATTTTTACATTCACTTTCTGGCCGACTGAAAGTACGTCTTCCGGCTTTTCAACTCTTTCGTTGGAAATCTGTGATACGTGAATAAGACCGTCGATTCCGGGTATAATCTTTGCAAATGCGCCGAACTGTGTAAGACCTACGATCTCAACTTCACATTCTGTACCTACCGGATACTGATTCTTGAGGATCTCCCAAGGATTATCCTCTGCCTTCTTATATCCGAGTGATATCTTGCCCTTTTCACGGTCAAGCGATTTTATATAAACCTCTACTGTATCGCCTACGTTTACAACCTCCGACGGATGCTTGATCCTGCTCCATGAAAGCTCGGAAATATGTACCATACCGTCAATTCCGCCGATATCTACAAATGCGCCGTATGAGGTAAGTGATTTTACAACGCCTGTATACACCTTACCCTCTTCTGCTGCTTCCCAGAACTCTTCTTCCTTCTTCTTGCGTTCATCGTTGAGTACTGAACGAATCGACCCTACTGCTCTTCTTCTGTTATTTCTGCCTGTTGTTTCGATTATACGGAAATCTACTTCTTTCTTGAGAAGTGATTCAAGGTCTTCGCCTCTTGTTGCCGTTGCCTGTGAAGCCGGGATAAACACCTTTATTCCGTTCGTAAGCGCAAGCACACCGCCCTTAATAACATCTGTTACTACGCCGTGTACAATTGTCTTATTTTCATAAGCCTCTGCAATTTCGTCCCAACCCTTCTGGGCATCAAGGATCTTCTTTGACAGGAGGATAGTTCCCTCCTGATCGTTTGTCTTCATGATGATCAGGTCAAGCTCATCGCCCACCTTTACGATATCCTCTGTCTTGGCATTAGGATCGCCTGAAAGCTCACTCAGCGGTATTATACCGGTCTGCTTTCTGCCTACGTCAACGCGTACCTCTGTAGGAGTTACGCTCACAACAATACCGTGTACCCTTCCGTTTGTATTATAATTTTTGAAGGACTCTTCAAGGAGTTCCTCAAAGTTTTCTGATTTGCTTTCTTCTGGATTTTTGATTTCTTCTGACATGGTAGCAAGTACCTCCTTTATTATGCTTGCCGGAGTCGATGCGCCGGCTGTAATACCTATCCGTTCAGCTGTCCTTGCAATACCCTGCGGTATTTCATCCGCTGTTTCTATCAGATATGTCTTTTCACACATATTCTTACAAAGATCATACAGCTTATTTGTATTCGAACTATGTCTGCCTCCGATAACGATCATCAGATCTGATTCGGCTGCCAATTGTTCTGCTTCAGACTGTCTGTCAGATGTGGCACTACATATTGTATCAAATATTTTAGCATTTGTACATAGTTTTTGCAACATTTTTAAAGATTTTTTCCATTCTTTTATATCAAAAGTAGTTTGTGCTACCACACATGTAGAATTATTTTTCCATTCTGGAAATTTGTTTAGTAATTTTTCTAAATCCTCACAATTTGCAAATGTATGATATTCACCTGTACAGTGTCCAATTATTCCCTGCACTTCCGGATGTTTCTCATCTCCTGCTATAAGTACCATCTCTCCCTGTCCGGAGTGTTCTGCTACGATCTTGTGGATCTTCATAACGTATGGACAGGTTGCATTTTTACAGTTGATCCCAAGCTGGTTTATACGGTCTGTCACGCTTTTTGCAACTCCGTGTGATCTTATTACCAACGTCGATCCATCTGTTACCTTCTCAGGTGATTCCACAACTCTTACTCCTCTTTTTGCAAGGCTCTCCACCATTTGTGCATTATGGATTATCGGCCCGAGGGTACATACTTTTTCCCCTTTGTTAAGAAGCTGTTCCACGATTTTCACTGCTCTGCTCACACCGAAGCAGAAGCCTGCTGTTTTTGCTGTTTTTATCATTTTTCCTCCGTACTCCGTTTTTT